>JBKPJK010000193.1:0-1650 GCA_046730635.1 Pseudomonadota bacterium
GACTCGCTATCCGGGACCTGGAAGTGCCGCGACCGCTTCGAACCACGAATGGCTGCCGGTGACCGCGATCGGCTCATCGACGGCTGGCGCGCGGCCGTCGCCAGGGCGCTCACGCGCTGAATTGAAGGAGTTGGGGGACCCAGGAACGAAGGGGATTTTATCTTCACTGCCTGAGCCCCCCTCCTTGTCCGAAGCCGTTCGCGTTGGCTTCGGAGACGTCCCGGCCACCGAACCAACGGTTCAATGGTAACGTTGCCGGGACGCCAGGAACTTCGCTTAGAAGTCGAGCGTAACGCCCGCGAAGAGGAACCGGCCCAACGAGTCGTACATCTGCGGGAAGGTGTTGCCGTTCGCGCTGACTGTATTGCCAACGACCGGCGGCTCCTTATCGAAGATGTTGTTCGCGCCGACCCGGAAATTGTACTTGTCCGTCAGCCGAGCCGTCAGAGTTAGATCGAAGAAGCTCTGAGCGGGGATCTTCGCGTCGTTCGGTTTGCTGTTCGGCCCATTTGGCGACAAGTTTAGATCGGCATCACCGCTGAGCGTATCCTTCTTGACGCTGTCGAAGTACCGCCACTGACCCGAGAGGCCGAGCCCATTGGGCAGGTTGAAGCCTACGCGCAGCTTGTGCCGCCACTTCGGGTTGGGCGAGGTGAAGACCGCACCGAAGCTGCACTGAGCGCCATAATAGCCCGCACAGTCGTACACGCCGTCGAGCTTGCTGTTGCCGAGCGGAACGTTGGCGTTGATCCCGGTATCGAAGATCAAGTGGTTGAGCAGAGTTCCGACAAAGCTGATGTTCAACGTCCCCAGGCCTGAGAACTTGTGGTTGTAGGACGCGTTGAAGTCGAAGCCCTTGGTCTGCAAACCACCGACGTTTCGAGTTTGCAGATCGATGAAGCCGCTGTTCAGGTTGAACAATGAGCCGGTGACGTCTCGATGGACCAGGCCGCAGAAGGCCGGGTTTGCCGTAACCGCGCAGCTGGCGAGAACGCCGTTGAACGGAAGCGCGGCAATGAGGTTCTTCACCTTGATGTTGAAGTAATCGACGGTGAAGGCCAGGCCCGGCACCCAGCGCGGCTGGATCACCGCACCGATTGTATAGGTGTCGGCCTTTTCCGGGGTCAGATTCGCGTTGCCGCTGAACAGGGTGTTGTATTGGTTCGCCGGGTTCTCATCGACCAGGCCGTATTGGGCGGCCGGCAGGCCGGTATTGGCACATTGCGCTTGAGTGAAGATGGGGTTGGGACTTGCGCACAGGTCCGTGCCGACCGAGAGGCCGAGAGCAGCCGGGAAGAACAGCTCGACGATGTTCGGTGCGCGAACCGCGCGGTTGTAGCTCGCCCGGAGCCGAACGTCGCGGACCGGAGCAAGCTCGGCCGAGATCTTGTACGTATCCGTGCTGAAGCTGTTGCCGCCGTCGATCTTGTAATCGAAGAAGCGGTAGCCGCCGGTGATCGTGAACTCCTCGATGAAGGAGTGGCTGATGATCGGCACCTGGATTTCCGTGAACAGCTCGCGGACATCGAACGAACCGTGGGTCGGCAAAGTCGGACCGCCCTGGCCGGCAAGGTCGCCGGTCTGGAACTCGATGTCCGTGTTGAAGTTCAGCAGCTCCTTGCGATACTCGGCGCCGACGTTGATGCCGAT
>JBKPJK010000194.1:0-2790 GCA_046730635.1 Pseudomonadota bacterium
TCGACGCTCCGAGATCGATCGTGTCCAGGTTGTAGCCCGTCTGGATCCGGAGCCGGAGGTCGCCGCGCTGCTCGGCGCTGCGGACGGTGCCGACGTCGGTGACGATCCCGGTGAACATGGCGGCCGCTTAAGCTCCCCGCACCCGCTCGTAAACTTCGAGGCGGTCCACGCCGAGCCGGCGCTCGTCCATCAGGTCCCAGCGACCGTGCGCATCGGCGATCGCATCGAGACCGACGTAACCGAACGACGACTTACCCTCGCCGACAATGATCGGGGCACGGTAGATGAGAATCCGGTCGACCAGGTCTTCGGTCAGGAAGGCCGTCGCGGTCGCGGAGCCGCCTTCGACCAGCAAGTCGTTGACGTCATGAAGTCGATAGACATCATTCGGATTTCTAAGGATTTCCCATCCGTCCACCGCCTCGCCCCGAGTGAGAAGCGCGCGGCGCGGCGAGCGCTCCTCGAGGCCGGGGAGACGCACGTCGAGGTGCGGCTGGTCGGCCAGGTAGGTGCCGCGGCCGACGAGGATCATGTCGCTGTGCGCGCGTTCCAGGTGGACGTGGCGCCGCGCGTCCTCGCCGGTGATCCATTTGCTCTCGCCCGAAGGCAAAGCGATCTTGCCGTCGATCGAAAGCGCCAGCTTGAGCGTGACACGTGGACGACCGAGCTCGAGCCGGGTCAGCCATCCCGCGAGGGATCGCTTCGCCTCCTCACGGCCGACGCCGAGCTTCACTTCGATGTCGGCCTTTCGAAGCCGATTGATTCCCTTGCCCGCGGTTCGCGGATCGGGGTCGCGCATCGCGATCACCACGCGGGCGGGCTTCGCCTTCAGCAACAGATCGGTGCAAGCAGGGCCGCGCGGACTCTGGTGCGCGCACGGTTCAAGCGTGACGTAGACCGTCGCGCCGCGCACTTTCTTGCCGGCTTGTTCGATCGCCAGCGCTTCCGCATGCGGGCGGCCGCCGGATGCGGTCGCCCCGCGGCCGACCACTCTGCCCGAGGGCGAAACGATGACGCAGCCGACGTTCGGATTGGGCGCGCTTTGCCCCCGCGCATCATTGGCGAGCGCGAGCGCTTCCCCCATCCACTTGCGATCGTCACTCAATCCCGAGCTGCTTCTCGAGCTTCTGGAACTGACGCTGCTTTTCCTTCTCGGCCGCGAGCTTGTCCGCCTGGTCCTTTTTCTGGTCGGCGATAATCTGCGCGTCGGTGCGGTTCGACGAATAGAGGTCGACGTAGGTGATCTGAGGACCCGGATCCATGCCCATCTTCGCATCGACGACGAACTCGATGACGATGATCGCGGTGACGAGCAGCGCCAGCGAGGCTCCGATCACCTGCTCGCGGCTGCGCTGCCGCATGAAGGCCGCGAGGTCGCGGAATGCGGCTCGAGGGGAGGACGGACTAGGAAACCAGGACACGAATGGAAAATAGGACCTGCTGGGGGCAATCTCCAGCCCTCGCGAAAATCAACCTTTTGCCTAGCGCTTTGCCGCGGCTTCGAGCCTGCGGGCGGCACGCTCCTTGCCCATTCGAGCGACGATGCCGGCCATCTCAGGGCCGCTTTCGCGGGCGGTGAGCGCGAGCCGGAGCGGATGAAACAGCTCGCGGCCTTTCTTTCCGCTTGAATTCTTGAGTTCGGTCGTGAGCTCACGCCATGGCTCAGCGTTCCAGTCGAGACGCTCAGCAATCGCCGCCGCGTCCCGGACCAGCAGCCTTTCCTCGTGACCGAGCTCGGGCGGGTCGATTTCGCCGTGCAGCACATCGAACCACTCGGCGAAATCGCCGACTCGCTGGAGATTAGGACGGAGCAGCAGCCAATCCTCTTCGGTCGCGCTTCCCGGCAGCCGGTCGGCGACCGCGGAATAAGCGAGGTCATGCATCAGCCGCGCGTTGATCAGCTCGACCTCGTGCGGGTCGAAATGTGCGGGTGCGCGGCCGAAGTGCGCAAAGTCGAAGTCCTTCGCCAGCTGGTCGAGGCTGGCCACCGGCTCGACCGGCTGCGAGGTGCCGATCCGCGCGAGGACGGAGAGCATGGCCATCGGCTCGACGCCCTCGGCACGCAGATGCTCGGTGCCGTAGGAACCGAGGCGCTTAGACAGTTTGCCCTCCGCCGCGACGAGCAAAGCTTCGTGCGCGAACTGCGGCGGCCTCGCGCCCAGCGCCTCGAACATCTGGATCTGGGCGGCGCTGTTCGAGACATGGTCCTCGCCGCGAACCACGTGCGTTATTCCCAGGTCGACGTCGTCGATCACGCTCGGCAGCAGATAGAGCCAGCTGCCGTCCTCGCGCCGTACGACGGGGTCGCTGAGCAGCTTCGGATCGAACCTCTGCTCGGCGCGGATCAGGTCGTTCCAGACGATCGACGCCTGATGGTCGAGCTTGAACCGCCAATGGGGCGCTCGCCCATCGGGTACCGGCGCGTCCGCCGGCTTTCGCTCGTACACGGGCGGAAGTCCCCTGCCGAGCAGGACCTTGCGGCGAAGTTCCAGCTCTTCCGGCGTCTCGTAACAGGCGTAGACCCGGCCGGCCGCCTTCAGCTTGTCGAACTCTCGCCCGTACAGGTCGAAGCGGTCGGACTGGCGCACAGCCTGATCGGGAAGCAAGCCGAGCCAATCCAGATCGTCGCGAATCGCCTGCTCGAACTCCACCGTCGAACGCTCGCGGTCCGTATCGTCGATGCGCAGGATGAACTTGCCGCCGTTCTTCCGAGCGAAGAGGAAATTGTGAAGCGCAGTTCGGATGTTTCCGACGTGCAGCCGCCCGGTCGGGGACGGCGCGAAGCGTGTG
>JBKPJK010000195.1:0-3189 GCA_046730635.1 Pseudomonadota bacterium
ACTTACGGCTTCTCGCCGCTCGATCCCGCCTCCGGGAGCTATGTCATGTGGCTATCGGTCAAGAACGAGGACCCCAAGGCGTCCGATGAACCGGGCGAATATCAAATCTACTTGTTGATGGTTCGCGTGCGGGCTGGCGAATATCGCATCTACCCGCCCGACTGTAAGGACGCGGACAGCGAAGTCGCTCGCGCCAACGGCGCCACCATCGACCCCGGTCCATCCTCCTCGTGCCACTTCACCACCCGCGCATCTTTGGAGGCGGCACTTCGCCAACTTCCTCACGATGAGAGTTCGGCCGGCACGCTCAAACGCATTCCCTAAAGTGCTATTGCGAATGACTATCAGTAACACTAGACGGACGGACAACTTCAATAGGGGAAGTTGTGGATCGTCTGTTTGCCTACCCGCTCGCCGCGGCTTTGATTTGCGGCGCCTCGCCTCTCTTCGCGGCCGAGACCGGCGCTGACGGCGCGGGCGAGGGCTCGGATCGAAGCGAGATCGTCGTAACCGGCCAGCGCATCGAATATGGCGTGAAATCGACCAGCACGGCGACCAAGACGACCACCGAAATCAAAAACATCCCGCAGGCGCTGACGGTTGTTTCGAGCGGACAGATTGCGGATCAGCAGCTTCGGTCGATCTCCGACCTGATGAACTTCGTGCCGGGCGCCTCCTACAATTCGGGCGAAGGCAATCGCGACACGATCGTCCTGCGCGGCAACAGCAGCACCGCCGACTTCTTCATCGATGGCGTGCGCGACGACGTCCAGTACTTCCGCGACTTCTACAACGTCGACCGCGTGGAGGTGCTGAAAGGCCCCAACGCGATGATCTTCGGGCGCGGCGGAGGCGGCGGAATTGTCAATCGCGTCCTCAAGCGGCCCAGCCTCAGCCCCTATCGCGACTTCACCGCGTCCGGCGACGGTTGGGGCGGCATGCGTTTCACCGGCGATGTCGACCAGCCGTTGTCCGGAAACATCGGCCTTCGGGTCGACGGCCTGTATGAGGATAGCGACAGCTTCCGGCATCACGTCGACCTGAAGCGTTACGGGATCAATCCCACCGCGGCTCTGCTCGTGGGCCCCGACACGCGCATCGACCTCTCCTACGAACATTTTCACGACCGTCGCACCGCCGATCGCGGCGTTCCCTCGCTGAATGGAGAGCCGATCCGAGGTTTTACGCGCACGTTCTTCGGCGATCCCAACGACAGCTTCGCACGCGCCAGCGTCGATATTGCCACATTGGCCGTCGAGCACCGCTTCTCGGAGGGGCTGACGCTTCGGAACCGGACGATGTTCGGCAACTACGGCAAGTTCTACCAAAACGTCTTCGCGAACAGCGCGGTCATCGATCCAGACGGGCCGGACGGGCCGCTTGGACCGTCCTACGCATTGGGGGCCTACAACAACCGCAACGACCGGAAGAACTTGTTCAGCCAGACCGATCTCATCTGGGAGGGCCGGCTCGGCGGCATCGACCAGACATTGCTGGTGGGATTTGAGGTCGGTCGGCAGAAATCGCGAAACTTCCGGACGACCGGCAGCTTCCCCGACGGCAATATCGTGCCGCTGACCGATCCGACCGTCGATGCGGATGTGGTTTTCGCGCCGCTCGCGAGCGACGCGAACAATCGGGTCAGGGCAAATGTCGCAGCCCTCTATGTGCAAGAGCAGCTGCGCCCGGCGTCCTGGATCGAGATCGTCGCCGGCATCCGCTACGACAGCTTCAAGATAGACGTCGACGATCTTCGCCCCACGAGCCCCGGCCAGTTCGGACGCCGCGACAAACTTTGGTCGCCCCGCATCGGCTTGGTCTTCAAGCCAACGGGCAAACTCTCGGTCTATTCGAGCTACAGCCGTTCTTACTTGCCGCAGTCCGGCGACCAATTCAGCAGCCTCACCAACGTCACCGAAGGCCTGAAGCCCGAGCGCTTCGACAATTACGAAGTGGGCGCGAAGTGGGAGGTCCTCGACGGCCTGCTGGCCACGGCAGCCGTCTATCAGCTCGATCGCACCAATACGCGCGCGACCGATCCCAACGATCAGACGCATACGGTGCTGACCGGCGCTCAACGCAGCCGCGGCATCGAGCTTGGCCTGGAGCGCAGCGTGACCAGCCGCTGGCTGGTCTCAGGCGGCTACGCCTATCAGAACGCCAAGGTGACGAGCTCGACGACCGCCTGCGTCAGCGGCGATTGTCAGGTGCCGCTCGTCCCGCACCACAGCTTCTCCCTCTGGAACAAATATGAGCTGACGAAGCAGCTCGGGCTGGGTCTCGGCGTGATCGCCCACTCCAAGTCGTTCGCCACGATCAGCAACAAGGTGAAATTGCCCGGCTACGCGCGCGTCGACGCCGCGGTCTTCTACAAGCTTCCGCATGGCCTCGAAGGGCAGATCAACATCGAGAATCTGTTCGGCGCGCACTATTTCCCGACCGCCAATGCGGACAACAACATCGCACCGGGCGCACCTCGGACGATCCGAGCGACCGTCGGCTACAGCTTCTAACGGGCAAGCTCCGCCGCGCGCGCCTTGATCCGCTTGAGGTCGCGGACGAACAGCGCCCGCTCCTCACGCCGGCGATCCTCTTCGGGGATGCGGAGCAGGAAGCTCGGGTGGACCGTAATCCAGCACTCGCTGCCGTCCGGCAGCTCAAGTGCCGCGCCGCGATTCTTGCCGATCGCCATCGACTTGCCGAACAGGCTGTTCGCGGCGGTGGCGCCGAGGGCCACCGTGACGGGCGGGCGAATCAATTCTCGTTCGTGCTCGATCCACCAGCGGCAGGCTTCGATTTCCCCGGCGCCCGGCTTGCTGTGAATCCGCTTCTTGCCGCGAAGCTCGAATTTGAAATGCTTCACTGCGTTCGTGACATAGACGGTGGACCGATCGATCCCGGCCTTGTCGAGCGCCGCATCGAACAGCTGTCCTGCAGGACCTACGAACGGCCGTCCGGCAATATCTTCCTGATCGCCGGGCTGTTCTCCGACGAACATGATCGCGGCATCCAGCGGCCCCTCGCCGAACACCGTCTGGGTCGCATGCTTGTAGAGGTCGCAGCGCGTGCACTTGCGCGCGTCCTTGAGCAGCACTTCCCATGAGGCCCGCAAGTTGCCGCCGGGCTCGATCCGCCGCTCGGCTTCCAGCGCGTGCTTCAGCCCTTCCTTGACGACAGACGCGTCGATCA
>JBKPJK010000196.1:0-2088 GCA_046730635.1 Pseudomonadota bacterium
TTCGTCGGCAGCGTCAGATGTGTATAAGAGACAGCCGTCGCCGAGTCCGGGGTGAGCTTTTCGGCTGAGTTCTCCGTAATCGTCGCGCGCTGGGAGGACGGCAGTCACGTCTTCTGGGATTCTGCGCAGAATGAGCACGAGGACGGCATCCTGCGCCGCTCAACCGTCCCTTGCAGTGAACGGGTCGCATTGCAGATCGACGAAGCTCGTGATGCGGTGATCAGGATTGCCGAAGCGCTCGGCCATGTCGGCGTTCTCACCGTCGAATTCTTCGCCAGCGAATCGGGACCGGTGGTGAACGAGATCGCGCCGCGCGTTCACAACAGCGGGCATTGGACCATCGAGGGCGCCGTCACGTCTCAGTTCGAGCAGCATATCCGCGCCATCTGCGGGCTTCCGCCGGGCCTGACCGGGCTGGTGCGCGGAGGCGCAGTTATGGAAAATCTGATCGGGGCCGAGATCGAGCGCTGGCCTGAGCTCTTCGCCGAGCGCGGTGCGCATGTGCATCTCTACGGCAAGGGTGAGGCGCGGCCCGGGCGGAAGATGGGCCACGTCACGCGGGTCATCCGTAGCTAGTTCTTCTCGCGCTCCGACTTGGTCACATCCGTGACCTTCTCGTCATAGCCGCTCTTGTCGCTGAAGAAGGCCGCGGCGAACAGCCCGCAGCCCAGCAACACCGAGAAGAACACGCCGAGGGTGGTCGCAATGACGGTGTTCGCGTCGAGCGAGCTCGTGAAATGCAGATAGGTCAGCGCGCCCGCGACCATCACCATCGCGATGGCCGCGATCCATTTCATGATGCGCTTGAATTCGGCGAAGGCCTGTTCCCGGTCCGGGGTCATCGACCCCATTTAGGATCGCCGACCCCCGATTTCAGGACCTAGGGAGCGTCCACCACCTCGATCGGCATTCCGAGCTTCTCGAGCTGCGGGCGAACCTTGGCCGCATCGCCGACGACGATCCAGGTGAAGCCCTTCGGATCCAGGGCCGCCCGAGCCGCCTGATCCAGCGTCGTTGGGGTCTGGGCGCGGTATTTCGCCGGCAGGCTCTCATAATAATTGTCGGGCCGTTTCAGCACGTCCATCGTCATCATCGCCGTCAGCACCGAACTGGCCGTCTCGAACTGGCCGGGAAGGCGTTGAACGCTATTGGCCACGGTCCGGTCCCGCTCCTCCTGCGTGACGCCCTTGGCGGTCAGAAACTCGACGATGTCCTGGTTGAGCGCGGCGAGCGAGTCTCCCGTTCGGTCGGCCTGGACGCCCGCACTGACGACATAGGGCACCGCATGCTCGACGACCGATGAGTCGCCATTCACGCCGTACGACCAACCCTTGCTCTCGCGCAGGTCCATGTTGAGTCGCGACAGGAAGGTTCCGCCGAGCACGTCGTTCGCCGTGTCGAAGGGAACGATGTCAGCGCGCGGGTCGATCGGCAGCAGCTCGCCGCCCACGATCGTCGACTGCGGGGCGCCCGGACGATTGACGAGCAGGATCCTGGGTGACGTCGGGCGGGCCGGAAGCGCCGAGAAATTCTTGACGCCCTTGGCGGCGGCGGGCGCAGCCCACTTCGCGAAACGCGCTTCGAGCAGCGGCTGAATCTCTGACAAAGGCCTGTCCGACACGACGAAGATCTTCACATTGTCGGGACGAAGCCAGTGCGCGCGAAAGGCATTCAGATCGTCGCGGGTGAACTTGGCGATCGCCTTCGGATCGCCGGCGGGCGGTCCGGCATAAGGATGGTTCGCTCCGTACATCACTTTCGGCAGCAACCGATAAGCGACCCGCTGCGGATCCTTTTGCTGCTGCGCGATCGAGGTGAGAATCTGGGCACGGATCCGATCAATGTCGTCGGGCCGGAACGCCGCGTCCTTCACCACATCGGTCATCAAGTCGAGCGACGGGGCAAGGTTCGGCGTCAGCGCATTCAACATCACATAGGAACGGTCCCCGCCGTTCTGCGTGCCGACATCGGCGCCAAGGCGCTCCTCCGTCTCGGCCACTTCCTGGGAGCTCAGCTTCGACGTTCCCTCGTCGAGCAGGCTCATGGTCATGTCGGCAAGACCACGCGCCTGCGGACTGTCCGCGGCCG
>JBKPJK010000197.1:0-4130 GCA_046730635.1 Pseudomonadota bacterium
TCGTGCTGCCGTACCTGTTCGAGCATATCTGGGACATGCAGCCGACGATGCTGCAGCCCGTCGGCGGAATGGATCGCATCGCCCACGCATTTCACGAACGCGTGAAGCCTGCGGTTCGTTTGAAGACGCCCGTCAAGGCGATCCGGAGGGTCGGCAACCGGGTCCGGATCGAGCATGGTCCCGGGCAGCAAATGACCGAAGCGGACTTTTGCATCTGCACCCTGCCGCTCCCGATCCTCGCCCGCATTCCAAGCGATTTCTCGTCGGCCAAGAAGGCGGCCCTGGCGTCCGGCCCGGCCTATCTTCACAGCGTGAAGCTGGGGTTCGAGGCGCCGCGTTTCTGGGAGCGCGACGACTTCATCTACGGCGGTCTCGCGTGGACCGACCGGATGAATGAGAACGTGATCTATCCGTCCCACGATTATGGCGCGGCCAAGGGTGTGATCGTCGGCGCTTACTGCGCGGGTTGGACGCATCAGGAGAATCCGGATGCCTTCGCGAGGCTGTCGCACGAGGAACGCATCCGGATCAGCCGCGAGTCCATCGAGGCGCTTCATCCGGGGAGATCCGGCTTGCTGAACAAGCCGATCACCGTGGCATGGGGTCTCACTCCATTTTCGGAAGGCGTTGGCGCTCTGTGGCCGGACTTCGACCCGCGACCCGGCGAGAGCGGCCCCGCACGAGGCGCCGGCTATGCTGAGCTGCTTCGGCCGGAAGGGCCCATCTTCTTCGCGGGGGAGCATCTCAGCTACCAGCCGACGTGGCAGGAAGGTGCGGCGCTGTCGGCCCACGAGGCGCTGAAGTTGCTGTCGTCCATGGCGCGCGAGAAGGCTGGCGCGGCAACCGCCGCGTGATAAGTTCGGCGGTCTTCGCAGATCGGTCGACTGGTTCGCCGGTTAGGCACCTACGCCTGGCAGGCGCGCAGCGACACTTGCCCAAGGCAGGTGAAGCCAGAACACCGCGAGCGGAATCGCTACCGCGATTAGGCCCATCGAGAAGCCGAGCTTCGTTGCGGGGTGAATGTGCCCAAGCAGCTTTCGGTCGTGCACGAACATCGGGATGAACAGGGCGAGTCCGAGCACGAAGACGATGGTGAAACCGACGATCGTCGGCGGAGCGATGGGCAGGCGGCCGATTGCCGGGCCCATGACGGTCAAGATCGCGGCGCTCAGCATCGAACGCTTGTGCCACGCCGCGTCACGACGCTTGGACCAACCGTTCCACACCATGATTGCGAAGGGGACGATCACTGCCAGCGGCACGATCGTCCAGGTCAGCGGATCGGTGAAAGGCGCCTGGTTCGCGCGAGCGACCTGCCACACCGCCGTAAGATACATCACGGGGATCATCAGGATCGCGAGGATGAGGGTCAGCTGACCCAGCTTCATGTGAGTCACATGCTTGCGGGCGGAGATCAGCTGAGTCTGCGCGACGATGGCGGCCATCCACAAGGTGAAGATGCTGCCGTGGAAGAGCACGGTCGGCGGAAGCGTCGGATTGGGACGCGGGTAGGAGGGAACGACATTCCGAAGATAGAAGCTCGGGCCGAAGCCGAGCAGGACCAGGATTACGAGAAATAATGCCATGCGCGTGTAAAATTTGCGCTCGGACGCCTTACGGACCGCCGGCGATGCGGCAATTGTGGCCATGACTACCCCCGAAGTGATGGCTGAGGAGGTTCAACCTTGGTCGAAAATCGGGGTGCGATCAACGACAATCCCCTAGCTCTGGCGCACCGCGCGAAGCAGCAATAGAAGGCTGCCCTACATTAGGGGACTTCGCATGCGTACTTCGACTTCGCTTGCATTCGTACTCGCCATCTCGGCGGCGCCGCTGGCGGCCAAGACGGCGCCTCCGGCTCCGGTCAGCATTTCAGCGGCGGTCGCCGCGCCCGGCCGTTCGGCCGACAACGTGAAGCTCGATGAAGGGCGCAAGCCGGCCCAGGTGCTATCGTTCCTCGGCCTGAAGTCAGGGATGCACGTGCTCGACCTGTTCGGAGCCAATGCCTATTGGGCGGAAATCACTTCGGCGGTCGTCGGGCCGACGGGCCACGTCACCGTGTGGAACCCCGGCCAATTCTACAGCGACAAACGGAAGCAGGCTTTCGAAGCCTTCATGGCCTCGCATCCGAACGTGTCGATCGTGACGTCCGCCTTCGAGGCGCCGGACCTGCCGAAGAACTATGCCGACTGGGTGATCATCAACGACAATTATCACGACACTTATTGGCAGAATGAGGAGCGCCACATTCCGCGCATGGACCCGAACGCGTTCCTGAAGGCCGTCTACGTTTCGATGAAGCCCGGCGCGGTGATCGGCGTCATCGACCACGTCGCCAGCCCGAACAGCGACACGCGCGCGACCGTCGAGAAGTTTCACCGGATCGACCCCGAAGTCGTGAAGGCCGACTTCAAGCGCGCGGGATTCGTCCTGGTCGGGACTAGCGACGTCCTCCGCAACCCGGCGGACGATCATGGCACCGAGGTCCATGATCCGAAGATCGCCGGTAAGACCGACCGCTTCATCTTCAAGTTCAAGAAGCCGCGTTGAGCGCGGCGGAAGCGCCCGAGGCAGGGCAGGGCAAAACCGGGAGCGGGTTCCGCGCCTACTGGGCGTTGGTTGCGCTAGTCATCGGCCTGGCGCTGGGCGCATTCGCCGACGGCTGGCCGGAGAGCGCTCGCGCCCCGGCGCTGTCCGTTGCGGGCTTCGTTGGCACCTTGTGGCTCAACGCGCTGAAGATGACGGTCATTCCCCTCGTCATTGCCCTGCTCGTGGTGGGGATCGCGAAGAGCCGGGAGGCCGCCCTCGGCGGTCGGATCGCAGGGCGCTCGGTGCTGTGGATCGTCATCATATGCACCGTGTCCGCCATATTCGGGGCAGTTGCGACCGTGCTTCTGACCAAGGCCTTCCCCCTGTCGCGTACCACCGCCGCCGCGCTTCACAGCGCGCTAGGAGGAGTGGAACAGAAGAGCAGCGCCCCTCTCGCCGGAATCTCCGACTTCTTCAAAGGCGTGATCCCTGACAACGTCTTCGCCGCGGCGACCAACGGCGACATCCTGCCCCTCGTCATATTCTCCCTTCTGTTTGCGCTCGCTCTGGGCTCGATCAGTGAGAGGGGGCGAGCAACAGTCGTGTCGCTCTTCGAGGCGATTGGCGATGCATTGCTGGTGATCATCGAGTGGGTGCTGTGGATCGCACCCCTGGGAGTTTTGGCATTGGCCTTCACGGTGGGATCGGCTGCGGGCGGCTCTGCCTTCGCCGGCCTGGGTCACTATGTGGTCATCATTTCCGCGGTCGGCGTCCTGGTCACGCTTGCGACCTATCCATTGGTTGTCATTGCCGGCCGGACCAGCCTCGCCGCTTTTACAAGGGCCATGATCGCGCCTCAGGCCGTCGCGATTTCGACCCGGTCGTCGCTCGCGTCCCTGCCGGCCATGCTCACGGCGGCGCGGCAGCTGGGCATTCGGGCGCAGGTTGCCGACGTGACGCTGCCCATCTCGGTCGCGCTGTTCCGCGCAACGGGGCCCGCAATGAACGTCGCCGTTCCTTTCTATATCGCCCATTGGCTTGGGTTGGAGCCGAGCATCGGCCAAATGATCGCAGCCACGGCCGTCGGCGCGCTGATGAGCTACGGCGCCGTTAGCCTTCCGGGCGAGGTCACTTATATCAGTTCGATCGCCCCTATCGCCTTGGCTCTGGGCGTTCCGGTGGCGCCGCTGGCTTTGCTCGTGGCGGTTGAGGTGATCCCGGACATCTTCCGGACGATCGGCAACGTGACGATGGATGTTGCGGTTACGGCAGTGGTCGACCGGTCGGTGAGGGGCGAAGAAAAGGCGTAAAACCGCCGTTCGTCGATTGGCCGAAGCACGAGCGACCCCTGTCGTCTCGCCGACAATTCACCTGCTTGTCATCGAGCCGTGCACGACGCCGTCGTCTTTCGGGCTCATATCGAGTCTGCGGCGCGGGGCAGAGCGTCCCCCTCCCCCCGCAATCCCCAGTTGTCCCGTGCCGCAACTAGGGAGATCGACATGTCCAAGATGTTTGCGGCCGCCGGTGCGCTTCTCGCCGCCGCGACCTTGCTAGTGCCCACCGCCAGTCAGGCGGAGCAAACCAATTCCGTCCGAGTCTCA
>JBKPJK010000198.1:0-16855 GCA_046730635.1 Pseudomonadota bacterium
GAGACAGGCGCCAACCAGATCAGCGGGCCGAGCCTGGTCGTCGACAAGCCCGAAGCAGCGCTCGACGAAGCGCGATCCAAGGCAATTGCGATCGGCCGCGAACGAGCGGACATTTATGCCCGATCCCTGGGTATGCGGGTCGCTCGCGTCGTGTCAGTCAACGAAAGCGGCGGAAGCTATCCGCCGCCGCCGCCGATGCCGATGTATGCGCGCGCGGAAGCCGCCCAGGCGGCGGACACGAGGATCGTGCCGGGCGAACAGAAGCTGCAGGTCAATCTTGCGATGACCTTCGAGTTGCAGTGAACGAAAAGGCCGCGCGGATCGCTCCGCGCGGCCTTAAGATAAACAAGGTCTTCCAGTCCGTTTAGCGGACGGTTCCCCTCCGGATCAGGTTGACGATCGCAAGCAAGATGATCGCGCCGATCAGCGAATAGAGGAAACTCTCGATCGTGATGCCGGCATTGAGGTTCTGTCCAAAGAGCAGGCCGGCGATCACCGCACCGACGATGCCGACGACAATGTTCAGGATGATGCCCTGCTGAGCATCGGTTCTCATGATGAGGCTGGCGAGCCAACCGCAAATACCGCCGACGACCAGCCAAATGATAATACCCATCAGCTTTCCCTCCTGTTCTCCTGATCGCCCAAACGGGCCTGAGCGATCATTCCGGCATCACAGACGCGCGATGCGCGCCGGTTGTTCCGGATTCGGAAGGGTCTGTCCAGAAATTTGGTTAATTTAGGAGCTCAACGCCGCGGCAAAGCTGGATAGATGCTGGCCAGTAACGACTTGCAGGCGGGCAGCGTCAATAGCGCTGCTGGCGCTCATATTGGTCGCGGTACTGCTTGATGCGCGTGACCCTGAGGCCCGGCATTCCGCTGCGGTCAACGGCGCGCTGCCAGCTGGTGAACTCCTCCAGGCTGAGCGAATAACGCTTGCACGCATCGTCGACGCTGAGAAGACCGCCCGCAACGGCCGCGACGACTTCCGCCTTTCGGCGCACGACCCAGCGAGTCGTGTTCGCAGGCGGCAGCGAATCGAGCGTCAGCGGCTCGCCGAGCGGGCCGATGACCTGGGCCGGACGAATCTTCTGGTTCTCGAGCATTCCGCACACCTGCTTAATCATTGACACTGTGTTGCTGTTTAATTCCGCGGCTTAAAAACATTCTGAAACGTGCTGGTTAATCGTCCGGTAGGTCGTCCTTACGCTCCCTTAACTCTGGGCCCTCCGGAGCGAAGGCTCCCCGAAGCCGCCTGACTGCTTCCTGCCAGCCTTCGCTGGCCGAGAGCGCACAGGCGATTGCGTCGCTGCGCGCATGCGCATCGCCTTCCGCGACATTGCCGAGGAGGGCGAGAAGCTCTTCGAAGCTGAGCGGTTCTTCCGCACCGATGCGAAAGTTCCCCTCGTGACGCGCCAAACCAGCCCCCCTCGCTGTCTCTCCATCGGCCTGGTCTAGGCGCGGATGGTGAAATTCGGGTAAAGACGCGCCAGATTTGACCTCCAATGCGGATCGATTTTCAGCTTGGCCGTCCGGCGGACGGTGCCCGGATCGTCGTCGCCATGTCCGGCGGCGTCGACAGCTCCGTCACGGCCGCGCTCGCAGCGCAGACGGGCGCCGAGGTGATCGGAGTCACCCTCCAGCTCTACGACCATGGCGAAGCGGTGCGGCGCAGCGGCGCCTGCTGCGCGGGCCAGGACATTTATGATGCCAAGCAGGTGGCGGACCGGCTCGGAATCGCCCATTACGTGCTCGATTACGAAAGCCGCTTCCGCGAGGGCGTGATCGATCGCTTCGTCGACGAATATGCGCATGGGAGGACGCCGGTCCCCTGCGCGTCGTGCAATCAGGGCGTGAAGTTCGTCGACCTCGTGGCGTTCGCTCGCGAGCTCGGCGCCGACTGCCTTGCCACCGGTCATTACGTCCGCAGGATCGCGAACGGCGAGCGCGTCGAGCTGCACAAGGGCGCCGATCCGCGCCGCGACCAGAGCTACTTTCTCTACGGAACGACGCGCGACCAGCTCGACTTCGTCCGCTTTCCGCTTGGACAACTGCCGAAGGACGATGTCCGCCGGATCGCCGCCGAGCTAGGCCTCGAAGTGGCGGCGAAGCCCGACAGCCAGGACATCTGCTTCGTCCCCGACGGGGATTATGCGTCGCTAGTGAAGCGCGTCCGTCCCGAGACGGAAGCTCCGGGAGAGATCGTCGATCTCGAGGGCCGGGTGCTCGGCTCGCACCCCGGTGTCGTGCACTTCACCGTCGGCCAGCGGCGCGGGATCGAGATCGGCGGGCAGCGCGAACCGCTCTACGTCGTACGCATCGATCCGGGTCAGCGCCGCATCGTCGTCGGCCCGCGCCGCGCACTGGCCGTGGAGGCGATGCGCGTGGCGGACTGGAACTGGATCGGCGAAGATCAGACGGACGTGACTGTTAAGGTGCGTTCTCTCGCGCCGCCGGTTAGCGCTGTCCGCGATGACGAATGGATTCGTTTCGGTCAGGCCGAATATGGTGTCGCCCCGGGGCAGGCCGCCGTCGTTTATGACGGAAGCCGGCTGCTGGGCGGCGGGTGGATCTCGAGTACCCTCTCGGCACAGCAGGGGGTGATGGATGCCGCGGCCGCGTAGCGCTGGCGTCCTTCTCTACCGCAGGCGGAACGGCGAGCTGGAGGTCCTGCTGATCAAGCCGGGGGGTCCTTTCTGGACGAGGAAGGACGTCGGCGCCTGGATGATTCCCAAAGGCATGGTCGAGCAGGGCGAAACTGCGCTTGAGGCGGCCGTGCGCGAGTTCAGGGAAGAGGTCGGCGTCGAGCTCGCGGGGACACCAACGCTTCTGTGCGAAGTGCGCCAGGCGGGGGGCAAGATCGTCGAGGCTTTTGCGCTCGAAGGCGACCTCGATGCGTCCAAGATTCGCAGCGTTTACTTCAAGATCGAGTGGCCGCCCCGGAGCGGCGGCTTGCAGAGCTTTCCGGAGGTCTCCGAAGGACGCTGGATGAACCTGGTGGAGGCGCGGAGGTTGATGCTTCCGAGCCAGCTTCCAATGCTCGATGCGCTCGAGGAGAAGCTCAAAGGATGAGATGTTCGATGTTTGCGTTGCTTGCGGCTCTTGCAGCCCAGGCCGGGGCGGTCCCGCCGATCGTCAGATCACCGGCGATTGCGATCCCCGCTGCGATGACGTGGCCGACGAAGGAAGCCGACGTGGTCTTGAAGGACTTTCGCTTCCGCTCCGGCGAGAGCCTGCCGCAGCTTCGCATGCATTACACCACCCTGGGCTCGCCGCACCGGAACAGCGCAGGCGTCATCGACAATGCGGTCATGGTGCTGCACGGCACGGGCGGGACCGGGCAGCAGTTCCTTCGCCCGCAATTCGCCGACGAACTCTACGGTCCCGGGCAGCCGCTCGACATCCGCAAATATTGGATCATCCTTCCCGACAATATCGGTCACGGAAAATCGTCGAAGCCGTCGGACGGTCTGCGGATGAAGTTCCCGAAGTACGATTACGACGACATGGTCGCCGCGCAACATGCAATGCTGGAGCGGATCGGCGTGACAAAGCTGCGGCTGATCATGGGCACGTCGATGGGCTGCATGCACGCGTTCGTTTGGGGCGAGACTTACCCGACGTTCGCCAAGGCGCTGATGCCGCTCGCCTGCGAGCCGATGGAGATCGCGGGCCTGAACCGGATGTGGCGCCAGCTGGCGATCAACGGGATCGAGGCCGACCCGGCGTGGAAGGGTGGCAATTACGCCGCCGAGCCTATGAGCGGGCTTAGGGCGGCGCAAAACCTCTTGTTCGTCGCCGGCTCGGCACCTTTGTTCTACCAGTCGCAATATCCCACGCGCGCAGCCGCCAGCCAGTTCGCCGAGACCAGCGTGTCTGGCGCGCTCAAGTCGCTCGACGCGAACGACCTCATTTATCAGCTTGATTCGTCCCGAAACTACAATCCGTGGCCGAACCTGGAGAAGATCACGGCGCCGATGACATGGATCAACTCGGCGGACGATTTCATCAATCCGCGAAACTTCCCCATGCCCCGGCAGGCGGTCAGGCGCATGAAGAACGCGCAGTTCCGACTGATCCCCGAAACCACCGACACCCACGGGCACGGAACCCACACCTGGGCGAAGTTCTGGAAGGCGGATCTTATCGCGCTGCTGGCGCGGTCGGAGTAGGCGCTACGTCGTAGGCGGACACATGGTTCATGGTGATGAGCCACTTGCCCTTCACCTTGCGGAACAGGCGGGTGTTGACGCCCTCGGTGACCCGTGGCCCGCGCTCGAGCCTGTACTGGCCGATCAGCATCGCCGCGTCCGGCGCCAGGATGTCGACCTTCATGTTGTAGAAGTGCAGCTTGCCGCGCCGTTCGACCGAGCCGCCATAGTCGCGGAGGTAATGGTCGAGCGTTCCCTGCCACCCCTGCTGGAACTTGCCGCCCGATACGAAGACCACGTCGGGGTTCTTGAAACCCGCCATGTAGCCGCGGAAGTCGCCCCGGTTCCACGCGTCTTCCATGCGATGGATCGTGTTGAGTATCGCCGCCTTGTCCGACTGAGGAGTGGCCGCGGCCAGCGCGAGGAAGGCGATCATGCTCACAGCTGGAACCGGCCTTCGATGACGGTGTGGCAGTGGCCGCCCAGGACGACGCGGTCGCCTTCGAGGCGGCAATGGAGCATCCCGGTGCGAGCGCTTGCCTGAAGGGCGCTGAAATCGTTCCGACCCAGGCGCTGCGACCAATAAGGCGTCAGCGCCGCGTGGGCGGATCCGGTGACCGGGTCTTCGTCGATGCCAAGATAGGGCACGAAGACCCTGCTGACGATGTCCTCGGACGTGCCTCGCGCGGTCACGACCGGCATGCGGTGGATGGCCTTGAGGGCCCTGAAATCGGGGCGCGTCGCGAGGACAGCGGCTTCGTCGCCGAGCTCGATGACTGCGGCATCATTGTAACCGTCGGCGAGCCAGACGGGGCTGTCGGCAAGTCCGAGAGCGGCGCACAACTCAGGCTCGTGAACCTCGGTCAGCTTGGCGGCACGCATGTCGAGCTCGAGCAAGTCGTCGCGCCGGCTGACGGTCATCATGCCCGACTTCGTCGAAAAGCGGACGGATGATCCCGTCATGAGGATATGACCCGTCGCGATCGTCGCATGGCCGCACATCTCGACCTCGGCCGCCGGCGTGAACCACCGGAGATCGTAATCGACGCCCTCCGTTTCGCTCGGCACGGTGAAGGCGGTCTCGCTGAGATTGTTCTCGGCCGCGATCGCCTGAAGCAAAGCATCGTCCAGCCAGCGCTCGAGCGGAATGACCGCCGCCGGATTGCCTGTTAGCGGCCGCTCCGCGAACGCATCGACCTGGAAGAAGGGGATGGTGGTCAACTCGCCTGCTCCGTGATTTCCTGGGGAAGCAACGTTTCTCGGTCGATCTGGCCCTCGGGATCGACATGGATCAGGATTTCCGTGTCCGGGAAGCGTGCCCGCAAAGCTTCCTCGGCACGGTCCAATCGGTCATGGGCTTGCTGGACGGTCCAGTCGGCCGGGACCCAGACGTGGAACTGCGCGAAATAGTGCGTTCCGCTGCTTCGGGTGCGGAAGTCGTGAAGACCCGCCAACTCGGGATACTCCTTGGCGGCGGCAAGAAATTCCTCGCGCCGTTCATCGGGCCACTCGCGATCCATGAGTTGGTCGAGCGCATGGCTGGAGTTGCTCCACGCTCCCCACAGCAACCACAACGCGATGAGGACTCCGAAAATCGCATCCGCGCCCCTGAAGCCCGCATACTGGTCGATCGCAAGCGCAGCGATCACTGAACCGTTGAGCAGGAGATCGGAGGAATAATGCAACCGGTCGGTGCCGATCGCCACCGAGCCCGTGCGGCTCACAACGTGCCGCTGGTAGCTGATCAATCCCATGGTGAGGATCATGGCCACGACCGAAACACCGATCCCCAGCTCGGCCTGCGCCGTTTCGGCACCGTGAACGAGTCGCTGCACCGCGCGAAAGCCTATGAACATGGCGGAGACGGTTATGATGATCACCTGGACCAGCGCGGCGAGCGCTTCCGCCTTGCCATGGCCGAACCGGTGCTCGTGGTCGGCCGGCGCCGCAGCAATGCGGACCCCGAGCAAGACGACCATGCTGGCGACGAGATCCAGCGCGCTGTCGGCAAGCGAGCCGAGCATCGCCATGGAGGAGGTCTGCTGCGCCGCGTACGACTTGAGGACGATCAGCGTGATCGCCATCGCGCTGCTCGCGATCGCAGCGCGCGTCGTAAGCTTGGCCCGGTCGGCCTGGCTGAGATTCACCTCGGTCACGGGTAGAGCAGCCCTTCGCTCCATCCCGCCCCAGTGCGGCTGAAGAGCCGCCGCTCATGCAGCCGGTGCGGACGATCGGACCAGAATTCGATGCGTTCGGGGACGACGCGATAACCGCCCCAATGCAGCGGTCGTGGAACGTCCTGGCCTTCGAAACGCGTCTTCACGTCTTCGAACCGCGCTTCGAAAGTCGCCCGGCTCTCGAGCGCTCGCGATTGGTCGGAGGCCCATGCTCCGAGCTGCGAATCGCGGGCTCGCGATGCAAAATAGGTATCGGCCTCGACGCCGCTGACGCGCTCCACGCGGCCTTCGACGCGCACCTGCCGACGCAGATTCTTCCAGTGAAAGAGGAGGGCGGCTTGTGGATTCGCAGCGATCTGCTCTGCCTTCGCGCTCTGTTCATTCGTGTAGAAGACGAACCCGTCAGGGCCGTGGCCCTTCAACAAGACCATGCGGACCGATGGTCGACCGTCGGGACCAGCCGTCGCAAGCGCCATCGCCTCGGGATCGTTGACCTCCGACCCGCGCGCCTCGGCGAGCCATTCGTCGAATAAAGCGAAGGGGTCGGTCATGCTCCAACCGCTTAGGCTTGGCCTCGCCGAAACGGCAACCCATCTGGTCAGCCGTCAATCTGTACGGCATGTGAGGACGATGGCTCTGGACCTTTATCAACGGCTGGGAGTGAAGCGCGGCGCGACCGAGGCCGAGATCAAGAAGGCCTATCGTAGCCTCGCTAAACAGCTGCACCCCGATCGAAACAAGGATAACCCGAACGCCGCGAAACGCTTCGGCGAGGTGACTCACGCCTACGATCTGCTGTCCGACAAGGACAAGCGTGCGCAATACGATCGCGGTGAGATCGACGAGGACGGCAATCCCAAGATGCCGTTCGGCGCGGGCTTCGGCGGCTATTCGCGGGGTGCCGGCGGAGGACCGCAGCCGGGTGCCGGCCAGGGCTTTGAGAATTTCAACTTCGGCGGGGATACCGCGGATCTCAGCGATCTGTTCGAAGGCCTCTTCGGCGGAGCGGCCGGACGCGGGGCGCAGGGGGGCGGTTTCGGCGGCTTCCGCCAGCGGGCACGCGCGCCGCAGAAGGGGGCGGACGTGGCCTATCGGCTTCGCGTTCCGTTCATCGATGCGGTCGCGCTAAAGCCGCAGCGCATCACATTGGCCGACGGCAAGACGATCGATCTGAAGATTCCGCTGGGAGTCGAGGACGGCACCAAGATCCGCCTTGCGGGCAAGGGCGAAGAAGGTCCGGGGGGCCGCGGCGACGCGATCGTGACGATCGAGGTCGAGCCTCACCGCTTCTACCGCCGCGAAGGAAACAACATTCGCCTCGACTTGCCCGTCACGCTCAAGGAAGCCGTGCTGGGCGGCAAGGTGAAGGTGCCGACGCCGGAAGGAGCCGTCATGCTGACGATCCCCAAGGGCACGACTTCGGGGAAGGTTCTGCGCCTCAAGGGTCGCGGTTTCACGGCCAAGGACGGCAAGCGAGGCGACCAGCTGGTCAATGTCGAGATCGACGTCCCCTCGAGCGATCCGGAGCTGCAGAAGTTCGCGGAGGGATGGAGCGGCGGCGGCAATCCAAGGGCAAGCCTTGGGGTCTAGAACCGCCTCGTGAGGGATATCTCGCCCGAATCGCCGGAAGCACGGCGCAAGCGGCTGGCGAGCATGCGGGCGGCCTTCGGCACGGAGGTCGAGGAAAAGCTGAAGCCGAGCCTGACGCCCTGGGCGGTGGTGAAGCGCGTCGCCGTCGGCGTCTACAACGACGGCTTCATCCATGCCGGCAATCTCGCTTACCTGTCTATCGTCGCCTTGTTCCCGTTCTTCATTGTTGCTGCCGCCGTCGCGCACCTGCTCGGACAGAGCCAGGACGCGACCCTGACGGTGACGAACGTCCTTCGGCGTTTGCCGCCGGACGTGGCGTCGACCCTTCAAGAACCAATCCAGGAGGTGCTGACCGTCCGGACAGGCAACCTTCTCTGGTTCGGCGCCATCGTTGGATTGTGGACTGCCACCAGCTTCATCGAGACGATCCGCGACATTCTGCGCCGCGCGTATGGCGTCAAATATTGCGCGCCCTTCTGGGAGTATCGGCTGGGCTCCATGCTGATGATCCTCGGCGCGGTGCTGCTGCTGATGGTGGCTTTCGCGGTCAGCGCCGCCCTCACGATCGCGCATCATTTCATCATCGAGTGGTTCCCGCTCGCGCAGGATATCGGAAGCACGCTCGGCCTGTACCGGCTCGTGCCCGCGGTGACCCTGTTTGGCACCTTCTATCTCCTGTTCCTCGCGTTGACTCCGTCCCGGTACAGGAAGCACGGCTGCAGGAAATGGCCGGGAGCCTTGCTGATCACCGCATGGTGGCTGGGCACCGTCGAGGTCCTGCCGGGGGCCCTTTCCCTGTTCGGCGGCTACACGCGCACCTACGGCAGCCTGGCGGGAGTAATGGTCGCACTGATCTTCTTCTTCATGGTCGGGCTCGGCGTGGTCATCGGCGCGGAACTCAACGCAGCGCTGGCAGAAAGCGGCGCGACCGCGCTAAAGGGCGAGATCTACACCGGGCCCTACACCGACGAGCTTGAAGTCGAGGAGCCGGAGCTCGGGGAAGACGTTAAGATCGAAGTCGAAACTGGGGGACAGCAACTTTGAGCCAGTTGATGCAGGGCAAGCGCGGGCTGATCATGGGGCTTGCGAACGACCGCTCGCTCGCATGGGGCATTGCCCGGGCAGTGGCCCAGCAGGGCGCCGAGCTCGCATTTTCCTACCAGGGCGAGGCGCTCGAGAAGCGCGTACGGCCGCTGGCTCAGGAAGTCGGATCCGACATCCTGGTCGATTGCGACGTATCGGACATGAAGGCGCTCGACCGGGCCTTCGACGCACTGAAGGATCAGTGGGGCTCGATCGACTTCGTCGTCCACGCGATCGGCTATTCGGACAAGAACGAGCTGCGCGGGAAGTTCGTCGACACGTCGATGGACAATTTCCTGATGACCATGAACATCTCGGTCTACAGCTTCGTCGCGGTCGCGCAGCGGGCCCGTAAGCTGATGGGCGAGGGCGGCTCCCTGCTGACGCTCACTTACTACGGCGCCGAGAAGGTCATCCCGCACTACAATGTGATGGGCGTCGCCAAGTCCGGGTTGGAGACGTCGGTCAAGTATCTTGCCGCGGACCTCGGTCCCGAGGGTATCCGAGTGAACGGCATCTCGGCCGGTCCGATCAAGACGCTTGCGGCGAGCGGTATCGGGGACTTCCGCTACATCATGAAGTGGAACGAATATAATTCGCCGTTGCGGCGCAACGTTACCATCGAGGACGTGGGCGGGGCGGGGCTTTACCTGCTCAGCGATCTTTCCTCGGGCGTTACGGGCGAGATCCATCACGTCGACGCTGGCTACAACGTCGTCGGCATGAAGGCCGAGGACGCGCCCGACATCTCGACGGTCTGATGTCGCTCATTGCGCGGAACGTTCGCGTCACCGGGCGGGTGCAGGGTGTGTTCTTTCGCGCCTGGACGCGAGATCAGGCCAAAACGCACGACGTCAGGGGCTGGATACGCAATTGCGCCGATGGCTCGGTCGAGGGCCACCTCGAGGGTGAGGAAATGGCCGTCCGCTGGCTGATCGACCTGATCTACGACGGGCCGGGAGGGGCGCGGGTCGATCGGGTCGAAGCGCACGAAGCCGAGGTCGAGGGTTTCTCCGATTTCGAGGTCCGGCACTAGCCGGCGAAAGGATCCCGCACGAGGATCGTATCGTCGCGCTCCGGTGACGTGCTGACGAGTGCGACCGGACAGCGGATCAGCTCCTCGACGCGGCGGACAGATTTGATCGCTTCGGCCGGCAGGTCCGCCCATGTGCGAGCTCCCCGCGTCGACCCTTCCCAGCCTTGAATCTCTTCATAAACGGGTTCGACCCGCATCTGGTCCGCGGCATGGGGTGGGAGATAGTCGAATTGCTTCCCGTCGATCTTGTAGCCGGTACAGATCTGCACCGACTCAAACCCGTCGAGAACGTCGAGCTTGGTGAGGGCGATGCCCGTCACGCCGCTGACCGCGACAGCCTGACGGACCAGCACGGCGTCGAACCAGCCGCAGCGGCGCCGGCGGCCGGTGACCGTGCCGAACTCGTGCCCGCGTTCGCCGAGGCGCTGGCCGACCTCATTGTCCTGCTCGGTCGGAAATGGACCGGAGCCCACGCGCGTCGTGTACGCCTTGACGATCCCCAGCACGAAGCCGGCCGCATTCGGCCCCATGCCGCTTCCGGGCCCAGTCGTCCCAGCAACCGTGTTCGAGGAGGTGACGAACGGATAGGTGCCGTGGTCGACGTCGAGCAACACGCCCTGCGCGCCCTCGAACAGGATCCGCCTTCCCCGCGACCGCGCCTCGTCCAGGTCGCGCCATACGGGCTTCGCGAAAGAGAGCACGAAATCCGCGATTTCGGCGAGATCGTTCCTCAGGCGCTCCCTGTCGACAGGCGGTTCGCCGAAGCCCGCGCGAAGTGCGTCGTGATGCGCGCACAGCCGATCGAGCAACGGTCCGAGATCGTCGAGCTGAGCGAGATCGCAGACGCGGATCGCGCGTCGGCCGACCTTGTCTTCGTAAGCCGGGCCG
The DNA here is from genome assembly GCA_046730635.1 of Pseudomonadota bacterium. Taxonomy (GTDB): domain Bacteria; phylum Pseudomonadota; class Alphaproteobacteria; order Sphingomonadales; family Sphingomonadaceae; genus Sphingomicrobium. The sequence goes on from JBKPJK010000198.1 coordinate 10,926, forward strand.
ATCCCGCGGCGCGTGGTGCCGATCTTGCCTGCGCCGCTGGCATCCTCGCGCAGCGCGTCCAGGTCCCGGTGGATAGGAAGGATCAACGGGCAGGTTTCCGCGATCCTCAGGATCTCCGGAGTCACCTCGACCCCGAGCTCGCGCATCCGCTCCACCTCGGCCTTGAGCGCCCACGGATCGAGAACCACGCCATTGCCGATCACCGAAGGCGTGCCGCGGACAATGCCGGACGGAAGCAAGGAAAGCTTATAGGTCTGGTTTCCGACGACGAGGGTGTGGCCCGCGTTGTGACCGCCCTGGAACCGCACGACCATGTCCGCGCGACTGGCCAGCCAATCGACGATCTTGCCCTTGCCTTCGTCGCCCCACTGAGCGCCGATGACGGTAACGTTACCCACTTTTCCGCTTCCTGCTGTGCAGCCCGCGCGGCTCTAGGGGGAAGCGGCAGGGCCGTCTAGGCTGAGACAAGGCCGTGAGTTTCCCGGCCATTTCTGACTAGATTTCCCCTAAGGGCGGGCACAGCCCGCCCAAAGCGACAAATTCGTTGACGGGACGGAACAGAAAACAGCATTAGTGCGTATTGCAGTGCCGTTACGTCCCGTCCGGGATTCAAGACCACAACAGGGGAGTGAACAAATGAAGACCACCACCGTCCTTGCGATTGCGCTCGGCATCGGCGCGCTCGCGGCTTGCAAGCAGAGCCCGCAGGAAAACACCGCCGACAACATCGAGGCGAATGCCGAGAACACCGCCGACACGATCGAGGCCAATGCCGACAACGCGGCCGACAATCTCCAGGCGAATGCCGAGAACACCGCCGACGCGGTTCGCAACGAAGGCGAGCAGAAGGCGGACTCGGTTCGCAACAGCGCCGACGCGGACGGAAATAGCGCCCACTAGATACTCTCGTTCGACCCACTCGCACGCAGGTGGGTTGGCCAAAGGGCGTCCCCGTCGGGGGCGCCCTTTTCGCTTGCGCTAAAAGCTCAGCGGAACGACCTCACGGACGCCGGTAAGCTCGTGAAGCTGTTTGGCGACTTCAGGTGCGATGGGATCGTCCACCGCGACCAGCGCGACCGCTTCGCCCGCTTCCTTGCGCCGGCCGAGGTTGAAGGTCGCGATGTTGATGCGGTTCTCGCCGAGCTTGGTGCCGAGGGCGCCGATAAATCCCGGCTGATCGTTGTTGACGATGTAGATCATCTGGCCCGCAAGGTCGGCCTCCACGGCGATGCCGAAGATGTTGACCAGCCGCGGCGCGCGATTGCCGAACAACGTCCCTTCCACCCGTTTGGGCCCGTGGTCCGTTCCTGCCGTCACCGCGACTAAAGTATGATAATCGCCCTCGCGCTCGTTCCGGATTTCGCGGACGTCGATGCCGCGCTCCTTCGCGAGAAACGGTGCGTTGACCATGTTCACCGTGTCCGACCAGCTGCGCATGACCCCTGCAAGCACGGCGCCCGTGATCGGCTTGATGTTGAGCTCGGCCGCCGCACCCTCGACCTCGACATCGATGGAGCGAATCTCGGTTCCGGCGATCTGGCCGAGAAGCCGCCCAAGCTTTTCCGCGAGGGCCATATAGGGCTTCAGCCGCGGCGCCTCCTCCGCAGACAGCGAGGGGACGTTGACCGCGTTGGTAATGCCGCCGAGCAACAGGAAGTCGCTCATCTGTTCCGCGACCTGGATCGCGACATTGACCTGCGCTTCGTTGGTGGAAGCTCCCAGGTGCGGCGTGCAGATGAGGCCGCGCGTCCCGAACAGCGCGTTTTCCTTAGCCGGCTCCTCCGAGAAGACGTCCAGCGCGGCCCCGGCGACGTGGCCGCTCTCCAGCCCTTCCTTAAGCGCGGCTTCATCGATCAATCCGCCGCGTGCGCAGTTGACGATCCGGATCCCCGGGCGGGTCTTGGCCAGAGCCTCACGAGACAGAATCCCCCGCGTTTGATCCGTGAGCGGAGTGTGGAGCGTGATGAAGTCGGCGCGGGCCAGAAGCTCGTCCAGCTCGACCTTTTCGACGCCCAGCTCGACCGCTCGCTCGGGTGAGAGGAACGGGTCGTAGGCGATCACCTTCATCTTCAGCCCGTGCGCGCGGTCGGCGACGATCGACCCGATGTTCCCGCAACCGATCAGGCCGAGAGTCTTGCTGGCGAGCTCCACGCCGAGAAAGCGGTTCTTCTCCCACTTGCCCGATTGCGTCGACTGGTCGGCCTGCGGGATCTCGCGGGCGAGGGCGAACAGCATGGCGATCGCATGCTCGGCGGTGGTGATCGAATTGCCGAACGGCGTGTTCATGACGACGATGCCTCGAGCGGAGGCGGCCGGAACGTCGATCGTGTCCACGCCGATCCCCGCGCGGCCGATGACCTTCAGCCGCGGCAAAGCCGCATCCATGACCGGAGCGCTGATCTTGGTGGAGCTGCGGACGGCGATACCGTCATAGTCGCCGGCGATGGCCTTGAGCTCGTCGGGCGTGAGGCCGGGCTTCCCGTCGACCTCGATCCCCCGCTCGCGGAAGATCGCTGCGGCCTTCGGATCCATCTTGTCGGCGATGAGGACGCGCACTTGTCCGCTCACGCGGTCGCCTCCCATGCCCAGTCGAGCCAGGGCCCGAGCGCCTCGATGTCAGCGGTGTCCACGGTCGCTCCGCACCAGATTCGAAGCCCAGGCGGAGCGTCGCGGTACGCGCCCACGTCGTAAGCCGCGTCTTCCTGCTCCAGCAGCTTGGCGAGAGCCTTCTGCCTGCGGTTGTTCGTGTCGATGTTCGATCGGTCCGTGAACTGAAGACAGACCGAGGTATTCGAACGGACCGCGGGGTCCTTGGCGAGGTGCTCGATCCAATCGGCCCCGTCGACCCACCGATCGAGCGCGGCAGCATTGGCGTCCGCGCGGCCGACGAGGCTTCGCAAACCCCCAACGCGTTCCGCCCAATCGAGCGCGATAAGCCAATCTTCGACGCACAGCATCGACGGCGTGTTGATCGTTTCGCCACGGAAGATGCCGTCGATGAGCTTTCCGCCTTTCGTCAGGCGGAAGATCTTGGGCAGCGGCCGAGGCGCCGGTTCCCGTTCGAGCCGTTCGACGGCGCGTGGGCTAAGCACGAGCATCCCGTGCGCGGCCTCACCGCCCAGCGCCTTCTGCCAGCTGAAGGTGCCGACATCGATCTTCGCCCAGTCGATATCCTGCGCGAACGCGGCCGAGGTGGCATCGCAGATGCTGAGCCCAGTGCGACTCTCCGGGATCCAGTCGGCATCGGGCACACGAACGCCGCTCGTCGTGCCGTTCCACGTGAAGACCAGGTCATTGGAAGGATCGATGCTCGAGAGGTCGGCAATTGCGCCATAGTCGGCGGTGCGGATTTCGGCATCCAGCTTGAGCTGCTTGGCGACGTCCGTGACCCAGCCTGCGCCGAAGCTTTCCCAGGCCAGCATCGTCACCGGTCGAGTGCCGAGCAGCGACCACATCGCCATCTCCATCGCACCCGTGTCCGAGGCGGGAACGATGCCCAGCCGATAGTCCGCGGGGAGGCCGAGAAGGGAATGCGTTCGTTCGATGGCTTCGGCGAGGATCGGCTTGCCGACGCTCCCACGATGCGACCGGCCGAGGGCTCGAAGGCTGAGCAACTCGGGTCGCCAGCCCGGCGGCTTGGCGCAGGGACCGGACGAAAAATAGGGTCGCGCGGGTTTCAAATGAGGTTTTGCGCGGCGCACAATGGCGCCGGCGGCGGCAGCTTCAGTCATAGTCACTCTCCTCGCAGAGAGCTCGCGCCGCGTTGGGACGGCGTGGCCCGCCGACGGTTGTAAGCCGGAATCCGGCGTCCGCAAGGGCGCGCAAAAGATTCGCTCGCGACTCCGTCGCCGAGTGAAATGCTGCAGCGCACAACAAATTGATTTCGTTTGCCGAATGACCGGTTTTGAACGGTTCACCGTGCGGTCGTCGCGACTCGTCCCACTAAGAGGCGCGAAAGGTTGAATTCCTTAACCATCGCCGCGCAGTCTCCGCGTCGTCGCACGGGATTGGGCGAAAGACCGTGTTCGGCGAGGGGCTGGGGAGCTCCTTATTGGTGTGGATCCATCGCTGCGCTTGGCGCGGCGTGTGAGCTTTGGAGCGGGGACAATGACTGCAGTTCTGGCGGCGACGACGTTGTTCCGCGACCGCGACCTCTTCATCCATGACGGATCGAAGTTGCGGCGCTTCCGGGTTTCCGCTCCGGTCCAGGCTTTCCTCTTCATAGTTCTCCTCGCCCTAGTCGGCTGGGCCAGCTTTCTCACCGCGCAACTTTTGACTGGCCATGGCGGCCGGGTTTCGGCCGCGACCGAAGCGCGCGCGGGGATGATCGAGCAGCGCCAGGCGCTGATCGAGGCCGCGCTCAGCGGGCAGAAACTCGACCCGGCGATGATCGAAGCTGCCGCAGCGAGCGGCCGCCTCGTCAAGGACGGTCCGCTTGCCCGCGTCGAGCAGCAGCAGCTCGAGCAGGCCGCGCTCGTCGCCAAGGCGCTGGACGTCCGCTACCAAGTCACCGCAGCCGAGTTGCAGAAGCTTGGCATTAAGCCGGCGCAGCCGGGTCAAGGCGTCGGCGGTCCCTTCGAATCCGCCGGCAACGCCACCTTCAAGGCGCTGTTCAATAGCTGGAAGAAGCTGGACCAGCTGCAGGACGGCGTCATCGCCGTTCCGTCCGACAAGCCGGTCAAGATGGACGTGTCCTTCACCAGCGGCTTCGGCGTCCGCTCCGATCCTTTCCATGCCGGCGCGGCGATGCATCCGGGGATCGACCTCGCAGGCGGCTACGGCACTCCGATCTACGCGACGGCCGACGGCACTGTGCTTCGCGCGGGCTGGAACAGCGGCGGCTACGGCAACCTCGTCGAGATCGACCACGGCCGCGGCATCACCACCCGCTACGGCCACATGTCGGCAATCCTCGTCCACCCGGGCGATCACGTGACCCGCGGGCAGCAGGTCGGCCGCATGGGCTCGACCGGCCGTTCGACCGGCAACCATCTGCACTATGAAGTGCGCATCGACGGCCGCGCCGTGAACCCGATCCCCTTCATGAAGTCGACAGATTACGTGCTCGCCATGCAGCGCCGCGCGAGCTCCGCCTCCATGGACGCGGTGGCGATCGGCGGACCGACCGGCGGCAAATAACATTGCTGGGAGCCTCCACGCTCCCTATCTCGCTTCCGTGAGCGAAATCATTCTCACCGAAAACGCCGCCAAGCGCGTCGCATGGATCGCGCAGCGCCAGTCGAAGCCGGCCATCCTCCGTCTCGCGGTAGACGGCGGCGGCTGCGCGGGTTTCACCTACAAGTTCGAGCTTGCCGACGCTCCCGATGCGGAGGACGAAGTGGCGGAGACCGGCGGCGTGAAGCTGGTGGTCGACCCGATCAGCCTCGATCTGGTGCGCGGGTCCGCCGTCGATTTCGTCGAGGACCTCGGCGGCGCCGCCTTCAAGGTGACCAATCCCAACGCCCAATCGGGCTGCGGCTGCGGAAGCAGCTTCAGCGTCTGACGCATTCGTCATCCCCGCGAAAGCGGGGATCCGCCTTTCTTTCCGCCGATCGAAGAAAACGCGGATCCCGGATCAAGTCCGGGATGACGCGTCTTACCTCCGCAGCTAAGCCACGCGCATGAAGCTTGCCACCTACAACCTCAACGGCATCCGCGCGCGACTTCCGCGCTTCCTCGAATGGCTCGTGCGCGTGCAGCCGGACGTCGCTTGCCTGCAGGAGCGTAAGTGCGCCGACGAGGCGCTGCCGATCGCCGATATCGAGGCAGCCGGGTACGGCGCCGTCTGGCATGGCCAGAAGGGTTTCAACGGAGTGGCGGTGCTGGCCAAGGGCGACGCACCCGAGCTTCGCCGCATGGGACTTCCGGGCGATCCCGACGACAGCCACAGCCGCTATATCGAGGCCGAGGCCAACGGCGTCATCGTAGGT
>JBKPJK010000199.1:0-2204 GCA_046730635.1 Pseudomonadota bacterium
GCACGCCAGTGGGTGAGGCGAATGGCAAGGATCGCGAATTCATAAAGGCCGTAGAGCGGCACCAGCAGCATCAGCATCGAGACGACGTCGGGCGGGGTCAAAACCGCCGCGATTCCGGCCGCGCCAACCACGGCATAGCGCCTCGATTTCGCTAGCTGCTCACGGCTAACGAGCCCCGCACGCTCGAGAATCATCAACAGGATCGGGAGTAGGAACGCAGCGCCGAACCCGAAGATGAAGCGTGTGCAGAAGTTCAGATAATTGCCGACGCCGGGGAGCGCTTCCTGACTGATCCCGCCAACATTCCCCTGATAGCTCAGGAGGAAGTGCAGCGCCCAAGGCATGGCGACGAAATACGCAAAGGCGGCGCCAACAGCGAAAAAGATCGGCGTCATCAAAAGGAAGGGGAGGAAGGCTTTCTTCTCCTTAACGTAAAGGCCGGGAGCGACGAACCGCCATAGCTGCGTCGCGATCACCGGAAAACTCACCATCATCGCGGCAAAGAGCGACACCTTCACCTGGGTGAAAAAGGCCTCGAAAATATCGGTGTAGATGAGCTTGCCCTGCCCCGCCCGCAGCAAAGGCTGGACCAGGACGGCGAAGATGTCCTTGGCAAAGGCGAAGCACAGGAAGAAAGTGACGACGAGCGTCGCGAGGCACCATAAGAGCCGGCGCCTCAGCTCGATCAAATGCTCAAGCAGAGGCTGCTTGGTGTCGTCGATGTCCTTCACGGCAGCGGTCTTTTTTCGGGCGGAAGCTCATCGCCGGGCTGACTCTCGTCGAACGGCAGCTTTGGCTCGGAAGTGGGCTCCACAATCGGCGGCATCTCGTCGGGGTTGCCCGGGTCCGGGTAATGAAGATTGGCCGGATGCAGGCTCATGATCCGCTCATTCTCCTCGCGCCATTTCTTCTCCATTTCCTCCAGCTCGGCTTCGCGCATCATGCTTTCGATGCCGGAGGTGAAGTGGCGCGCCATGCCGCGGACCCGGCCGACCCAATAGCCGACCGTACGCATGACTTTCGGCAGGTCCTTGGGCCCGATGAAGATCAGGGCGAGGATCGCGACGACCGCGAGCTCGGAGGAATCGACGCCGAACATGGCGCGTGCGCGGAGTTAGCGGGCTTCGTCGTCTCGCGGCGGCGGAGGCGCGACAGGCTCTTCGCGGCGCGGGGTCACGTCGATGGGCTCCTGAGGACGGACATCGTCGCGCGGCAACTGCCGGGGAGGATCGTTCCGCCGCTGCTCTTCATAGCGATGTCGCTTGTCGTCATCCTCGTCGGCCATGCCCTGCTTGAAGCTTTTGAGGCCCTTGGCGACGTCTCCCATCATGGACGAGAAGCGGTTGCCGCCGAACAACAGCAGCAGGATGATCGCGAAGATCAGGATATGCCAAATGCTGAAACCGCCCATGGGGGAACTCCTTTGAGGGCTATCTAGCCCTCCTCTTCTTCGCTTTCCAGTTGAAGCTGGAACACAGACTCGTCCAGCGGGTCCAAAAGTCCCGCAGCCTTGAGATCGTCGATGCCTGGCAGGTCGCGACGCGAGCCGAGCCCGAAGTGGGTCAGGAACTCCTGCGTCGTCGCATAAAGCAACGGACGGCCAGGTCCTTCCCGGCGTCCCGCAGGACGAACCCAACCCGCATCCATCAGCACGTCGAGCGTTCCCTTTGAAATCTGCACGCCGCGGATCCCCTCGATCTCGGCGCGGCTCACGGGCTCATGATATGCGATGATCGCAAGAGTTTCCGTCGCTGCGCGCGACAGCCGCCGCGGCTCCTCGCGCGTCCGACGAAGGAGATGCGCAAGGTCCGGCGCCGTCTGGAAATGCCATCGACCGCCCCGCTCGACCAGCTCGATCCCGTGACCTTCGTAATGGGCCGTGAGCTGTCCCAGCGCGATCTCCACCTCCCCCTCGCCGACATGCTCGGCAACTTCCTCAAGGGTTAGCGGCGTCGCGGAGGCGAACAGGGTCGCTTCGATGGCGCGCATCAGCTCGTCCATCAGGCGGCCTTGACCTGGATCGGCGCGAAGGCTTCGTCCTGAACGAATTGAAGGCGGCCGCGCTTGGCGAGCTCGAGGATCGCAAGGAAGCTCGATGCCAAGGCCGACTTGCGGAACTGCGGATCCTGGGTCGATGGCAAGAAGCTTTCGAGGAAGGTCCAGTCGAGCGCCTGGCCGATCATTCGACCGACACGATCGAGCGC
>JBKPJK010000200.1:0-3708 GCA_046730635.1 Pseudomonadota bacterium
GTCCGGGACTTCGTCGCTGCCTGGACCAAGGTGATGAATAACGACCGCTTCGACCTGTCCCCCCAGGCCGCGCGGTCATCGACCAGCGCACGAGAACCGGCGTTGGCCAAGTAGAGCGTACCCTTCGGCCGCCGCGATGCCATTCCCTCCCCTCCCGGCGTCGCGGCGGCCGAAACGGCCTAGTCTTCAGGCGGAAATGAGCGTCTCGGTCCTGGATCGTTCGATCGATGCGGTGCTGCCAAGAGCGGGGCTAAGCTCGATCATGATCTGACGCAGCGTCGCCGCAAGGAGCTGGAACTCGTTCTCGCGCGGGCTCGACCGGCGCCAGATGAGGGCGATGCGCCGATAGCCGTGGTCGGAACGTAACGGCTTCGCATCCACCCGGGTGCCTTCGAGGATACCCGCTTCGATCGCCATGGATGGGACGAAGGTCACCCCGAGCCCGTTGTCGACCATCTGCACGAGCGTGTGGAGCGAGGTCCCCATCATCGCGGCATGAGCCCTGAGATCGGGGCGGTTGCAGGCGGCCAGCGCGTGGTCCTTCAGGCAATGCCCGTCTTCGAGCAGCAGCATGCGGCTCTCGTCGATGGATGTGACGTCGACGTCCTGCCCCCGAGGCGCTTCGCCATGAGGAAAGGCGACGAACAGCGGGTCGTTGAACAATGGCGCGGAGTCGATTTCGCCGCAGGCGTAAGGCAGGGCGAGCAGGACGCAATCCAGCTGGCCGCGGTGCAGCGCCTCGCACGCGGCCTGGCTGGTCTCCTCGCGCAGATAAAGCTTGAGGCTCGGCCATTCGCGGCGAAGGCGCGGGAGCATGGCCGGGAGCAGGAAGGGGGCGATGGTCGGGATCACGCCCATGCGTAGCTCGCCGTGCAGCGGCTGGCCCTCGGCGCGGGCCATCTCGGCAAGCTCTTCCGTTTCGCGCAGGACGCGCAGCGCCTTGTCGGCGATCTTCTCACCAAGGGCGGTGAAGCGAACGACGCGGCGGGTCCGCTCGACCAGCGTGCTGTTGAGCAAAGTCTCGAGCTCGCGAAGACCTGCCGAGAGCGTTGATTGGGTAACGAAGCAGGCTTCGGCGGCCTTCCCGAAATGACCGTGCTGCCTGAGCGCGACGAGATATTGCAGCTGTTTGATGGTCGGCAGATGGACGGTCATTGTGATCGAAAATTCCAATCAGTTCGATCGCTATAATGGACTTGAACGATTGAAGCCAGCCACATAGATGGCGGCTACCGAATTTGTGCAGTGCAACAATCATTAGGAGTTCTGAATGCTGACCGTTGGTGACAAGCTTCCTTCCCTCAAGCTTCCCGTGCAGCAGGGCACGTCGGCCCTTCCTGCGGGCGAGACGATCGATCTCGGCCAGACCAACGGCAAGTGGAAGGTGCTCTTCTACTGGCCGAAAGACTTCACCTTCGTCTGCCCGACGGAAATCGTCGGCTACGGCGATCTGAAGGCCGACTTCGAGGATCGCGATGCGCTGCTGATTGGCGCGTCGACCGACACCGCCCATGTCCACTTCGCCTGGCGCCGCTCGGACGAGCAGCTGGCGCAGGCGGATTTCCCGTGGATTGCGGATAACAAGAAGGAGCTGGCCGAAACGCTCGGCATCCTCGACCGCGAGGAGGGCGTAGCCTTCCGTGCGACCTTCATCGTCGATCCGGACAACGTCATCCAGCACGTGACGGTCAACGGTCTCAACGTCGGCCGCAACCCGGCGGAAACGCTGCGGGTCTTGGACGCGCTTCAGACGGATGAACTTTGCCCGTGCAACTGGACGCCGGGCGAAGAGGTCTTGAAGCCGCAGGCGGCGTAACCACTTTAGGCATATCCTCGCACTCCCCTCCCGCGAGGTTTCACGGTCGGCGCTGAGCCGACCGTTGCGAGGGGCGGGCACTTCTTCCCCAGGCCCGCCCCTCTTTCTTTACCAGTCCTAGGAGCACCCATGTCTCTCAAGCACTTTGCCGAGAGCCTTCCCGACTATGCGAAGGACATCCGCCTCAACCTCGGCTCGATCCTGAGCGACCAGCTGATGGGGGAGGAGCGCAAGCTGTCGCTTTTGCTCTCCTGCGCGCACGGATCGGGCCACAAGCCGCTCGTCGAAGCGGCCGAAGCGGAGGTTTCAGGCAAGCTGTCCGACGTCCAAGGCAATGCCGCTCGCGGCGCCGCCGCCGTGATGGCGATGAACAACGTCTATTATCGCTTCGTCCATCTCACCTCGAACCCCGAATACGGCAAGCTGCCCGCGCGGCTTCGGATGAACTTCATCGGATCGCACGGCATCGCCAAGGAAGAGTTCGAGCTGATGAGCCTGGCCGTCTCGGCCATGAACGGCTGCGGCATGTGCATCGACAGCCACGAACGCGTCTTGCTCGAACATGGCGTGAAGCCGGACGTGATCCAGTCGGCCGTTCGCATCGCCGCCGTGATGAAGGCGATCGCGACGGTGCACGCGACGCTTTAGCGGGTCAGCGGCTCCAATTGCGGATTCTGCGACAGGAAGATCACCGGCAAGGCGAAGGCCTGCGGAATGACGACCAGACCGACGAGTGTCCCGGCCGTACAGATTGCAAGCGCGATCGCGGTCACGCACGAAATCCCCGTCAGGACGACGAACAGGATCAGTGCAGAGTTGTCGGCGACTGTCCGGCCGAGCTGAGTCCGGTCGGCGAACAGGCTCTGCAGGGACGCGACCACGCTGCTGCAGGTCGTCTGACACGCCCCGGGGACGATCGCATGCAACAGGCAGGCGAGGCCGGCTCCCACGGCCAGCGCGCCCACCAGCGCGGCGAAGCGCATATGCTCCAGGTAGCTTTCGCCCACTTCGGCAAGATGGGCCCGGCTCGAATTCAGCATTCGTACGCTCTCCCCACAGCGACGGTGATTTTAATCCCCGGCCGGTGAGTCGACAATCGGGTGAAACCGCGAACCGGCCTTGCCGGGGCACCGGCCGGCGCGACTTCAGAATAGCTGAATGGCGTCCAGCCGGATCAGAAGCGCCGTAGCGAGGAAACTGGTCAATGAAATGGCCCACGGGCTCGTCCCGATTTTGGCCGGTAATCTTGGCAATCGCATGCTCGCATTCCTCCTTTTGAGAAGGATCGTTGCAAGCGCCGTGCCACAGGCAAGACGACAATGAATTCAATCACATGCGCGCCGACGCCCGATCCGTCGACTTGTATTGCCAACCGAAAATCGGCGGATTTCGCCGATTGTCGGACAGCTCAGCGCATGAGCAGCCGGATCGAGACCACGAGGAGCGTCACCGCAAGGACCGGGCGCAAAACCGTATCCGACGACCGGCTGGCGAGCAGGCTGCCGACGATGATTCCCGGGATCGAACCGACCAGCAACCCCAGCATGAGGCCGAAATCGACGCTGCCCATCAGCCAATGGCCCGTGCCCGCGATCAGAGTGAGAGGCACGGCGTGAGCGATGTCGCTCCCGGCAATCCGCGAGACGGGAAGGCGGGGGTAGAGAAGCAGGAGGGCTGTGGTGCCGAGCGCGCCGGCGCCGACCGAGGTGACCGACACGAGGACTCCGAGGATCGCGCCGAGAAGGACGGTCCAGTGAGAGATCCGTGCCTCGGGCAGTCCGCTGAAGTGGGGTCCGGCCCTTTTCACGATCCACGGGCGAAAGAAGACCGCGAATGCCGTCAGCAGCAGCACGGCACCGAGCGCTAGGTTGAGAACGAGCGGGTCGCCGCTC
>JBKPJK010000201.1:0-5139 GCA_046730635.1 Pseudomonadota bacterium
CGCGTCTGATGTCGCGCGGGGTCGTGTTCTCCGGAAGCCCCTCGATCTTGTTGGCCTTGCGCTCGGCGAAGAAGAAATATTGCTGCGCCTTCGCCTGCGTGCCGCTCATCAGCTCCATGAACAGCCTGCGCTCTTCGAGCACCCCTTCACTATAGGGCTTCTCGCACGCGATCTTCACCGCCTCGATGTTCTTCAATGGCGCTTCGAAGCCGCGGAACTTGCGGGCATTCGCCTTCGCGAAGTCCTCGAAAACTTCCGGCGTGCACTCGTTGAGCCTGTCCTTCCGCTCGGAGCTCTTCGGAAGCGGCCGAACGTCCCTGACCTCCTCCGCATAAGCCACGGCGTGCGGGATCAGCTCGCCGTCGATCAGCCGGTCGACGAGCCCGCAGTCGAAAGCCTCCTTCGCCCCGATCGGATTTCCCGTGGCGCACATCTCGAGCGCCTTCTTCACACCGGCCACGCGCGGCAGGCGCTGCGTCCCGCCGGCGCCCGGCAGGAGGCCGAGCTTGACCTCGGGCGTGCCTAGCTTCGCCGACGGGACCGCGACCCGATAATGGCAAGCGAGCGCCACCTCGAGGCCGCCCCCGAGCGCCGTTCCGTGGATCGCGGCGACGACGGGCTTGCCACATCCCTCGATGATGTCGACGACCTGCGGGAGCATCGGCTGCTCGAATGCTTTCGGAGTGCCGAACTCGGAAACATCCGCGCCGGCGAAGAAGGTCTGGCCCTCGCACGCGATGACGACAGCGTTGACGCTCCCATCCGCTTCGGCTTCTCCGATCGCAGCGACCAGGCCCTTCCGTACCGCCAGGCCGAGCGCGTTCACCGGGGGATTGTTGCTCAGCACGATGAGCACATCGCCATGCTTGCGCCTCGAGATCGGGCTGGTGGTCGGCTTGTCCATGACGTCGCTGGTCTCCGTGCTCATCGCGGCCTCCGGGATTGGCTGTTGGGCGTGGCGCTAAGCCGACGCTTTGCGCGAGACAAGACAGCAGTGCCAATTTTCCTGACATTACGGTAAGTAAGCGGCCACGCCTGCCGACTGGAAACGCGATGAAGCACAGCGTGATGCGCAAGGCTGAGCAGGGCCCGGCCATGGTCGATGGCACGGCTCCGGCGAGGAAAGCCGAGCCGGTTCAAGTCGAACGCAGCATGACCGTCGCGCAGGGCTTCGAGACCATCGTCGGCGCCTGCCTGCATCATTTTCAGCTGAATCAGCCGGTCGTCATCAATGTGCGAGACGTCGAGGCCTTGCACCAGCTTCGGGTCGCGATCCGGCGGCTGCGATCGGGTTTGACCCTGTTTCGTCCCGCCGTGGCCGATCACGAATTCGAACACCTTCACGGTGAGCTGCGCTGGCTGATGGCGGAGTCCGGCGATGCTCGAAACCTGGACGTCTATCTTCACTGCGACCTCACGCATGACCAGCGCTCGTTCGTCGAGAACCGGCGCACCGACGCTTATGATCGCGCGATTTCGGCCTTGAGATCGGCAAGGTGCCGCCGGCTGATGCTCGACATGGTCGCCTGGGCGTCCGCCGGCCAATGGCGGGAGAATGCGGTCGCCGCTGAACCGCTCGGCCGGTTCGCCAACGACCGTATCGTCGGCCTATGGTCGAAGGTCGTCGATTCCAGGCGCCTTGGGGCCCTGACCGACACTCAGCGTCATCGCCTCCGCATCCGGGTCAAGAAGCTGCGTTATGCGCTCGAGTTCGTCGATGCTCTCCATGACCGCAAGACGCGCCGCAAACGAAGATTTCGAAGGGCTCTGAAGAAGGCGCAGGACTCGCTCGGCGATTTGCACGACATGGTCACCGCCCGGTCGCTCGTTACCCTGAACTCGTGGCTTCGCGGCCCGGATCTTTCCAGAAAAGCACAAAGGCGACTGGTTCGCGATGCGGATCGCCGCCTCGCCCGGCTGCGCGACACGGACCCCTACTGGAACTGAAGACCTGTCGCGGCGCCGGCGGACCTAGTCGGCGTTGTCGAATTTCCGGACCTCGACGGCGCTCTCGTCGAACCCGTCGAGCAGGCGCGCATTGATTCCCATCTTGCCGAAATCCTCTCCGAGCGATTCCCAATGGGTCCCGCAGCCGCAGACTGGGCAATGGTGGATCCCGATCATTCGATCGCCCCATACGTAGGCCGTCGTCTCGCCCGAAATGCGCACCTGCTCCGGCGGAAAGTAGGCGACTCGCCACGCAAGTCGGCGGCACAGCGAGCAATTGCAATCCGCGACCCACTCGGGCTCGTGCGGCAACTCGATCCGCACCTTGCCGCAGTGACAGCTCCCCGTAACACCCATCTCAATATTGTAGTTTGGACTTGGAACTGTCCGCAACGGCGCCGCTAGCGCTTAGCTCTGGCCATTTCCTCGGTCCGCGTGGGCAGTCTGGAGACGCCGCGCGACCGCATCCTGCGCCAGGAAGTCGTACATCATCCCGGCCACCATCTCGTGGCGCCCCAATTTGACCGTGGCGGTGGTTCCCGGCCAGCTCGCCCAGACGAATCCGTCCCTCAAGCTGAATAGAATCCCCGGCTCGGACGCACCGAGTTGCTTTGCCAAGGCTGACCAGGCGTCTTCAGGCATTTCCCGGCCCATATCCGGTATCTCCGCTCGACCGGGGTGCGCGCACCTCCGGTAAGGATACCAAAGGTTAGTTCATCTGGCGTTCAGCAAAATCGGGAGGAGTATGGAGCCGACCTGAGGTGGCGATCTGACGGTTCTTGCCGCTGCGCAATCGGCATCGCTCCCGATTGACCGGCGCTCCACGGCGCCTACCCTCCCGCTCATGGCCGCCGCCTTGCGTCAGTGGATCGTCCTCATCTCAACGGCGATGATCTTGCTCGCGACCGCCACCGACGCGTCGTACGCGCACGGCCACCGGCATCATTCCCAGAAGCGCTATCACCTCCACGGAATCGACGTTTCGCATCATCAGGGGCACATCGCCTGGACGAAGCTGCCGGGCCAAGGCGTCGACTTCGCCTACATCAAGGCCACCGAAGGCGCCGACCATCTCGACCGGCGATTCGCGCTGAACTGGCGCGCAGCCGAGGAGGCCGGTGTGCGGCGGGGGGCTTATCATTTCTTCACGCTCTGCCGCAGCGGCCGGGACCAGGCGGTCCACTTCGTGCGGCACGTGCCGGCGGAAGCCGGAGCTTTGCCGCCGGCCGTGGACCTCGAATTTCCCGGCAATTGCCGCCATCGCCCCTCGAAGGCGAAATTCCACCGGGAGCTGCGCGATTTTCTGCAGATCGTAGAGGCGCGCTACGGCCAGCATGCCGTCCTTTATCTGACCCCCCATTTCGACAAGCGCTATCGCGTCAGCGCAACCTTCAACCGCCCGCTCTGGCTTCGCAGCCTCCATTCCGAGCCCCGCTTCGGCGCGCGCCACTGGACGATCTGGCAGACATCGGGCTCCAGAAGGTTGGAAGGAGTCCGCGGCCGCGTTGACTGGAATGTCGCGAGACGGCCGGTCTGATCGACCGCGCACCCGTGGGAAAGTGAGTGTCCCACAGTCGCGGGACGACCCTCCTTCGCGATGGTATGGTCCCACCAGGGGGCACACGGATGTGCGCTATTCGGCTTTCATTAGTTACAACCACAATGATCGGCGATGGGCAGGGTGGCTGCACCGCGAGCTCGAGCGCTATCAAATTCCAAGCGCACTAATCGGACGGCCAAGTCCCGTCGGCCCTCTCAAGCGTCGATTGCCGCAGGTCTTCCAGGACCGCGAAGAGCTTGCGGCGTCGAGCGACCTTGCAGAGTCGGTCCGAGAAGCTCTTTCGCAGTCCGCCAATCTCATCGTCATCTGCTCGACCAACGCGGCCCAGTCTCGCTGGGTGAATGAGGAGGTCCGAGAATTTTGCAAGTCAGGCCGGCGCGATCGCATCCAATGCCTGATCGTGCCCGAGAGGGACGAACGCGGGCATACTTCGCCAGGCGATATCTTTCCGCCCGTACTCTTGGAAAGCTCCGGCGAGCCGCTGGCGGCGGATGCTCGCGCGACCGGTGACGGAAAGCGGCTTGCGTTCCTGAAACTCGTCGCCGGAATGATCGACGTTCGGTTCGACGACCTCCGGCAGAGAGACCATGCTCGCCGCCAGAAGCGCCTCATGACGCTGGCTGCTGCGGCGATTGCGGGATTCGTCCTAATGAGCGCCCTCGCGGCCTTCGCATTGCTGTCACGCGCAGAGGCCGTCCGAGAGCGTGACGTGGCTCGCCAGAAGACGATCACTGCACAACGCACGACCGAATTCGTCAAAGGCCTGTTCCAGGTTTCCGATCCATCCGAAGCGAAAGGCCAAAGCATCACCGCACTCGAAGTGCTCGATCGCGGCGCAAGGCAGATAGAAGGGGAACTAAACAACGAGCCCGACGTGAAGGCCGAACTCGTGAGCACGTTGAGCGAGGTCTACATGGGTCTTGGCTCATACCGGAGAGCCGACGATCTGATCCGACGGTCGCTTGCGCTACCGGTTCGTGAGAGCGAGACGCGCGCGAGGCAACTCGCGGTGCTGGCAAGCTCCCAGACACTGCAGGGAAACTACGACATCGCGATCGATCTCTATGGTCGCGCTCAGGCCGGCCTTGAGCAGGACGGCCGTGGTGGCGACCCATCCCTGCGCTCGCAGATCCTCATTGGTCGGGCCGAGGCGCTTGCTGCGCAGGAGAGATACTCCGGCGCGAAACGGCTGATCGCGCAAGCTCTGGCTGTGGACAGGGGCGTCGAGGGGCAAGGTCCGTCGGTGGCTCGCGATCTGGAAGCCGCGGGCCTCACGGCGCAGTTCGCCGGCGAGCTCGACGCTTCGCGCAACTATTACAAGCAGGCTCTCGCCATCCGACTGACTCAGGGCCGTCTTCATCCGAAAGTGTCCGAAGACCTCAATCAGCTGGGCACGGTTGCCTATTTGCAGCGGGACCCGAGTGCCGCCGAGGCATATTGGCGCCAGTCGCTGGGACTTTACGAAAAGGTGCTGGGGCCCACCCACCCGGAATTGGCTGCGCCGCTCAACAATCTCGGTCGCGTGCTGGTAGAGCAGCGGAAGTTTACAGAAGCGCTGCCCCTCCTGTCTCGCAGCGCCAACCTCGACCTTGCGCAGCGGAGCGGGACACATGACGACCTCGCCTTCATCC
>JBKPJK010000202.1:0-7761 GCA_046730635.1 Pseudomonadota bacterium
CTCGGCGCGAAGCCGATTTTCGTCGAGAACGTCGCCGGTATCGAGGGGGAAGGCGCCGGCGGCTACGCCACGGAAATGTCGGAGGAATATCAAAAAGCGCAAGCTGAACTGGTTTCAGGCCATATTGCCAAGCAGGACATCGTGATCACGACCGCTCTCATCCCCGGAAGACCCGCGCCGAAGCTGATCAGCGATGCGCAGGTCGCGACGATGCGCCCAGGGAGTGTCATCGTTGACATGGCTGCGGACGCCGGCGGCAACGTCGAAGGGACGGTCCCCGGCGACCGCATCACCAAGCATGGCGTCACGATCATCGGAGCTGCGAACCTCGCACGCACGCTGCCCGCGGATGCCTCGGCGCTCTTTGCGCGCAACCTGTACAATTTCCTCAGCGCGTTCTGGGACAAGGAGCAGGGACGGGTCGTGCTGCCGGACGATGACGAGATCGTGAAGGGCGTTCGCCTGACCCAGGACGGCAAGGTGGTGAACGAGCGCCTGACCGCCGCATCCTGACTTTGTCCGACACGCCCGACATTCTCGTGATCGGCGGCGGCATCGCCGGCCTTTCGGCGGCGGCCGAGCTTTCGGGGAGAGCCAAGGTTACCGTCCTCGAAGCCGAAGAGCAGATCGGCTTCCACTCGTCCGGGCGAAGCGCGACGATGGTCCATTACGCGCTGGGTGACGGGCTGGTGCGTATCCTGACGCTCGCTGGCCGGAAGTTCTTTGACTCCCCTCCGGACGGATTCACTGACGTGCCCCTTGGCCATCGCATGAGCGTGTTGGTGCACGCCCGAGAGGACGAGTTGGACGAGCTGAACGGGCTTCATGCGGCGATTTCGCCTTTCGCCAAACTCGAGCGTCTCGACGAGCGCGGAGTTCACGAGCTGTGCCCGCTCCTGAAGCCGGATGCTCGGCACGGGATCGCGGACGCAGACGGCACCCGTCTGGATCCTCATGCTTTGCTTCAGGGGAATGTTCGAACGCTACGGAGAAATGGCGGCGACCTCCGGAATGGCAGCCGCGTCGCATCCATTGAACGAGAGGGCACCGGCTGGCGCGTGGCCACCGCAAGCGGCGACACATATTCGGTCCCGGTGCTGGTCAACGCCGCCGGTTCGTGGGCAGATCAGGTCGCTAGGCTCGCCGGCGTCCAAACGATCGGTCTCGAGCCGAAACGCCGCACGATCATCACATTCGATGCACCCGCGGGAACCGCTCTCGAGCATCTTCCGTTCGCCAAGACCGTTGGCGACGACCTTTACTTTGCGCCCGAGAGCGGACGCCTTTTCGCCTCGCCGATGGACGAAGTACCGAGCGAACCGTGCGACGCCCAACCGGAGGAATATGATGTCGCGCTCGCCGCTCATCGCGTCGAAGAGCGTACGATCGTCAAGATCGAGCGCATCCACAGCCGCTGGGCGGGGCTCAGGACCTTCGCTGCGGATCGCCATCCGGTCGCCGGATTCGCCCCCCAAGCGCAGGGGTTCTTCTGGCTGGCCGGGCAGGGGGGCTTCGGGCTTCAGACGTCGCCGGCCATGGCACGTATCGCCGCTTCGCTGATCCTCGGGACGCCTTGGCCGATCCCGGAAGTCGACCGGGCGACGCTAAGTCCCGCTCGGTTCGTCCGGCAGCCGGCATAGATCGACCCATCGATCGCCGACGAGATCGAACAGCCTCATTGTCGGTACCTCGACTGATGTGTTGAGCGATCCGCCCGCAGGATAGACCGTCTCGAACGCCTGCAACGACACGTCGAGATAGATTGGCAGCGTCGCTTTTAGGCCGAACGGGCAAACGCCGCCGACCGGATGCCCGGTGAGATCCAGAGTCTCCTCGGCGCCGAGCATGCGTGGCCTGGCCCCGAACTCGTCCTTGGACTTCCGATTGTCGAGCCGCGCATTTCCTCGTGTGACGAGCAGGAAAAGGTGATCGCCGGTCCTGATAGCGAGCGTCTTGGCAATCATTCCGGGCTCCACGCCGAGCGCCTGGGCGGCCGTGTCGACCGTCGCGGTGCTGTCTTCGACTTCGATCAGTCGCAGATCGGGCGCGTTGGCGGCAAGCCACTCGCGAACAGATTGGAGGCTCATTCGCCGATGAGATGGAGCGCTATTTCCCGCTCCGGCGTGTTGCGGCGATGTTCGAACAGAAAGATGCCCTGCCATGTCCCGAGGGCGAGCGTGCCCCCTTGCACCGGGATAGCGAGTTGCGTCTGGGTGAGCGCGGTCCGCAGATGGGCCGGCATGTCGTCGGGTCCTTCCTCGTCATGTTCGTAGGGCCCGTCTTCCGGCGCGATCCGCTCAAAATAGGCTTCGAGGTCGCGTCGAGCTGCCGGGGCAGCGTTCTCCTGGATGACCAAAGAGGCGGACGTGTGGCGGCAGAAGAGAGTAAGGAGTCCGTCGCTGACGTCGGTAGTTTTCAGCCAGGAGGTCACCGCAGACGTGAAATCGTGGAGTCCGGGCCGACTCGCGCGAATCGCGATCCTATGATTGGCCTGACGAAGCATCGCGGGATGGCTTAGCTGGACAGACGGGCCGGTGCCAGATGCACTGTCGAGCCTCAAAAACTTACGCCCGCGGACATCCGCGGGCGCGCTTAACTCGTTGTTTTTCTTACCGGTCGACCGGTCGAAACTCAGGCTTAACCGCCCGAGCCGCCACCGCACCAACCACCACCAAGCAGCCACTCCCAGAAGCCGCGGCGAGGGTCATTCTTTTTCATTCTCGTGCCCCTTGTTCATTCACTGCGATCTAGCAGGCGGGGCGATATTAACCTTAATCGTTTTGGTTAGCAAACAGTTAACCTTTATTAACGGCCAACGTGCTATCTGCTTCCAATTGGGAGCGGCAAATACAAAAACGCCCGCCAAATCGACGGGCGTTTCGACTCATTACTACTTGCAGCTTGGTCAGCCGCCGGATCCGCCGGCGCCCCAGCCGCCGCCCAACAGCCATTCCCAGAACCCCCGACGCGGGTCGGTCTTTTTCATGTGATGACCCCTTCTTTTCGCAAGAGCGATTCGACGAGGCCATATCAACCCTAATTTTTAAGGTTAGTAAACCAGTAACCATGTTGCGGTCGCGCATATATTTGGTCCCGTTTTAGGACGGTGCTGCGAGGCATTTGTTGGGTCGCCGGCGCCGGCGGCTAGGCGGCGCCGCGTTTCCGGTCGGCGGTGAGGCGCTTGCTCAGGCTATCGAGGCTCATCGGACGGCCAATCGCAAAGCCCTGGGCTATGTCGCATTTCATCTCGAGAAGAATCTCCAGGATCTCCTGATGCTCGACGCCTTCCGCGACGACCTTGCGGTCGAGCGAATGGGCCAGGCCGATCGTCGACTGCACCATCAGGCGGTCGCTCCGATTGTCGCCGACACCTTTGACGAAGCTCTGGTCGATCTTGATCTCGTTGGCCGGGATCTTCTTCAGATAATCGAGCGTCGAAAGTCCCGTGCCATAATCGTCGATGGCGATATTGACGCCCAGGTCGCGGAGGCGGGCCATCATGTCGAGGCCCTCGCCGCCGGTCAGCGCGGCCGTTTCCGTCAGCTCGAGCGTGAGGCGTTCGGCGGGCAACCTATGCCTTGCAAGCAGTGCGGACAGGCGCAGGGTAAAGCCCTTGTCGGTGAGAAGCCGGGCAGAAAGATTGACCGCGATCTCGAAGTCGATTCCGCGCCGGTTGATTTGCGCCGCTGCAGCGACCGCCTGCTCAAGTACGAAGTCCGTAAGCTTGCCGATGCGGTTGTTCTGCTCGGCCGCCGCGACGAATTCCGAGGCAGCGATCGGTCCCTTCTCGGGGTGAGTCCAACGGGCCAGCGCCTCGGCACCCACGATCCTGCGGGTCGCGAGTTCGAGCTTCGGTTGGTAGGCGACCCACACCTCGCCGCGGTCGATGGCTTCGTCGAGCTGGCTGAGCATCGAGAGCTTCCACGACGCACTCTCAAGACTTTCAGGTTCGTGATATTTCCATTTCAGGCCGTCATGCGCCGCTTCGTCTGCAGCCACGAGCGCGCTCGCTAGCCGATTGGCATTTGATCGGCCGCTGCCGATCTCGACCCCAAAGGCGATCGAAAGGTCGATCGACATTCCGGCGACGCGTGCGGGATTTCTGAATAGCGCATAGAGAGCCTCAAGGTGGTTCCCTACCGGCTGCTGCGGCTCTTCGAACCAGGCGAAGATACCGGCGTCACCTTGGTAGAGCGTGCGGCCGGCCGCGCCGACCGTGAGGCGGGACACGATCTGATCGATGAGGTGCGCTTCGCTTTGCGGCGGCAACGTGGCGACGATTTCCTCATAATTCAGGATGCGGGCGGCGATCAGCGCCCGATCTCGGCCCTGCCGGTTCGAGCGGAGCGCATTAAGATTGGGCAGGTTGGAGATCGGGTTCACCAGACCCCGCGCTCGGTAATTGCGCCATGCAAGCACCACCGCGATCACGAGGAGGACGAACAGTCCCGGCATGATCTCCATGTTGATTAAATAGATTTCGGAAATTGTCGGGCCGAAAACGAACGCGGTGGTCGACAGGCCGAGGATCGCCGCCTGCTGAGTGCCCGTGCGTCGAGTTAGTGTGAATACGCCAACGAGCAGGCCGACCAGAAACAACGGAACCCACCCCAGACTTAAGGGGCGGCCCCGGATCAGTGTTTCCGCACCGATGATATGTACGTAAGCGCCGCCCATCCTCCACGCGCCGGGAACGAAGAATTGGTCGCCAATGGCTTCGGACGACGTACCGACAACGATATCGTGGCCTTGGATCAAGCGCTTGTCGAACTTTCCTTCAAGAATTTGCGCGGCCGAGATGGTCGGGATGGATGCAGGATCCAGCGAATAGTCGGGCACGAACGTTTGGTCAGGCGCGCCTCGGCGCCCCGAAAGGAGCGCCGCGAAGGAAGGGATGATCCTGCCCTGGACGCGCGCCGAATAGGGAATGCCAGTAACGGTCTGGAGGAAGTTGTAACGCCAGCTGATCGACGCATCGCCGGCGGCGCTGCTCGAAAGAACGGGCAGCGGCAGAACTTCCTGTCCCGCGCCATTGGACGATCCGAACCGTGCGCGCGTGGCGAGATAAACCCTGCCGGAGCGCCTCAGGGACGCGGCGAGGGCCTGGTCGTCCTCGCGGGTCGTTTTGCCAATGAAGCTGATGTCGAACAGAATCCGCTTCGCACCGGCTTCGGTTAAGCGATCGGCGAGCTGGGCGTGGTCGCGTCTTTTCCATGGCCAACTGCCCACCGTCCGCAGGGCTTCGTCGTCGATCTTGACCAGAACGATTTGCCCGGTGGCTTTATGCCAATGGAGCGCGTTCCGGCCCGTGCGCAGCACATCCTCGGCAATATGGCCGAAGCCGATCAGGCCGAAAATCAATCCGACAATCGCCGTCCAGAGCAGGAGCTTCCGCTGCTTCTCCTCAAGAACTGGTATGCCGCGCGTCGCCACCGAGCCGTGCTTCCTTCCAACAGGCTGCACACGCATGCGCGCGAAAAGGTTAGGAATTCGATAACCTCATCATGATTAACGCGCGTCTGTCCACTCCGGCACTCGACAGTCTCCGCTCGACCCGCCAGTAATGCTCGGCACTTCGCCGGAGGGGTCATGGACTTCATCTCGATCCTGTCGATTTTCGTGCTCGCATGTTTCGTCGGCTACTTCGTCGTCTGGTCGGTGACACCGGCGCTTCACACGCCGTTGATGAGCGTGACGAACGCCATCTCGTCCGTCATCGTGGTCGGCGCTTTGATCGCATCGGCGGCGGCCGGGAGCGCCACTTCGAAATGGCTCGGCCTCGTGGCGGTGGCTTTAGCGAGCGTGAACATCTTCGGCGGTTTCGCGGTCACCCAGCGAATGCTCTCGATGTACAAGAAGAAGGAACGCCGCGATGCATGAGGCGGCGTCGGTTCCCGCCTGGGTGCTCCTTGCTTACCTCGCCTCGGGGGTCTGCTTCATCCTGGCGCTGCGGGGGCTATCAAGTCCTGAAAGCAGCCGGCGCGGCAATTTTACCGGGATGGTCGGAATGGCCATTGCGGTCGCAACGACGCTGGGGACACACCAGCTCGCCACGCTGCCGGAGATCGGTGCCGCAATTCTGATCGGCGGAGGCGTCGGTCTGATCACCGCGCGCAAGATCCAGATGACGGCCATGCCGCAACTGGTTGCAGCCTTCCACAGCCTGGTCGGGATGGCGGCGGTCTTGGTCGGCGCCGCTGCTTATTTGAATCCGGAAGCCTTCGGCATTGCCGCCCGCATCACGCCGATCGCGAGCCCATCGATCATCAGCATCTATCCCGTGAGCCGGATCGAAATGGGGCTCGGCGTCGCAATCGGCGCGATCACCTTCTCGGGGTCCGTCATCGCCTTCCTCAAACTCAACGGCAACATGTCGGGCAAGCCGATCCTGCTGCCGCTGCGGCACGTCATCAATTTCGGCACGCTCTTCGCGATCCTCGCACTGATCGCCTATTTCACGCAGGATCAGTCGCCCTGGGTCTTTTTCACCGTCATGGGCCTGAGCTTCGCGATCGGCTTCCTTCTGATCATACCGATCGGCGGCGCCGATATGCCGGTCGTGATTTCCATGCTCAACAGCTACTCCGGCTGGGCAGCGGCAGCGATGGGCTTCACCCTGCACAACAGCGCCATGATCATCACGGGCGCGCTCGTCGGCAGCTCGGGTGCCATCCTCAGCTACATCATGTGCCGCGCAATGAACCGCAGCTTCCTGTCGGTCATCTCGGGAGGCTTC
The DNA here is from genome assembly GCA_046730635.1 of Pseudomonadota bacterium. Classification (GTDB taxonomy): domain Bacteria; phylum Pseudomonadota; class Alphaproteobacteria; order Sphingomonadales; family Sphingomonadaceae; genus Sphingomicrobium. The sequence goes on from JBKPJK010000202.1 coordinate 6,737, forward strand.
GGCGGGGAAGTGGCCGGTACAGGCGCGGCTGCCGCAATCGATCGCCCATACAAGCGGGGCTCCGCGGAGGACGCCGCCTTCCTCATGAAGCAGGCCGAGCAGGTCATCATCGTTCCCGGCTACGGCATGGCCGTCGCCCAGGCGCAGCACGCGGTCCGTGAAATGGCCGACCTTCTCAAGAAGGAGGGCGTGAAGGTAAAATTTGCGATCCACCCCGTCGCGGGTCGCATGCCCGGTCACATGAACGTGCTGCTCGCCGAGGCGAACGTGCCTTATGACGAAGTCTTCGAGCTCGAAGATATCAACAGCGAGTTCGCTCAGACCGACGTCGCTTACGTGATCGGTGCGAACGACGTCACCAATCCGGCCGCCAAGAGCGACAAGACTTCACCCATTTACGGCATGCCTGTCCTCGACGTGGAAAAGGCCCGCACCGTATTGTTCGTGAAACGATCGATGGGCGGCGTGGGTTATGCCGGTATCGACAACGATCTCTTCTATCGCGACAACACGATGATGCTTCTCGGCGACGCCAAGAAGATGACCGAAGAGATCGTGAAGGCGCTGGGCTAGCGATCCTATCCGCAACGTTCGACGAACGGTTCGGCGCAACGGCGGTTAATTATCCAGTAAATCAGCAATTTACGACTTGTTCGGCTCCCGAGGATGCGGGAACATGCACTCGGGCAAATTGAACGCGAGAGCGGGAAGGGGGCTAAGGTTGCGCAAGCTCGGCATCATCGGTGGGACCAGCTGGCACTCGACCGCGCTTTATTACGACCATCTCAATCGCGGCGTGGCACAGCGGCTGGGCGGTCTGCATAGCGCCGCGCTCTGCATCGAGAGCCTCGAATTCGCTGCTTATGCCGCCATGGAGCTTGCGGGAGACTGGGACGGCGTAGCCAAGGTCACGCTCGATGCCGCCAAGCGCCTCGAGGCGAGCGGGGCCGAGGGCGTCGTCATCACGTCCAACACGGGGCACAAGGTTTTCGACGCGGTTGCCGCCAACATCGACGTGCCGATGC
>JBKPJK010000203.1:0-8295 GCA_046730635.1 Pseudomonadota bacterium
GCCGATGTAGAACGGGAGCACGGGTTGCTGCTCACGTCCCTCGATCGCAGCTACGACCTCGTGATCGGGGCAGTGGCCCACCGCGAATATCGAGAGCTTGCCGACGACCGACTCGCCGCCCTCATCGCGCCGGGCGGGACCTTGGCCGATGTGAAGGGAATGTGGCGTGGGCGTGAGCTGGATGGGACCATCGACCGCTGGACTCTGTGACGTCGCGAACCATCAATTCGGCCCATGTTCGGAGGGCTCTATCCGAAATGGAACCGATTGTTCTTCAAACCGGATGGAGTCGTGACATAAGGCTTCGGTCAGGGACGGGGGTAGCAGGGGTGGCATGAGCTCGGTCGCCGAGAAGACCTTGGATTCGGCGCATCGGCGAGCTCAACGCTCGCAGCCTTCCCTCCTGACTCGGCGCAGATTCCAATTCGCCGGCGCTCTCCTTTTCGGCGCTCTGGCTCCGTGGTTCATGCGCGGGCCGCTCCTTCCAGGCACCATGACCGAAACCGCGACGGTCTACACGTTGGGGGGCAACATCGTGGCGGTCATGCTCGCCTTCTGGACGCGGCTTTCGATCGAGACCTATCCAGGTATCCAGCGCAGCTACGTCATCTTCCCAGCCGCACTGACGGGTCACGGCCTCGTGCTCACTTGGTTCGCGCTGACTCGCTTTCCTTACGACCGCGTCGGTCTTGCCACGGGCTTTCTGTTCCACGTCTGCTGGCTGTACCTCCTCTACATCTACGCGGAGCGCAGAATCAGGAGGCGATACGCAGTCGTCCCGTTCGGCACGACCGAAGGCCTGTTCAAGATCGATCAGATCGACTGGTTTCCGCTCTCCAGGCCCCGTTTGCACGACGCCCGAAACTGCACCGCGATCGTTGCCGACTTCTCGGCGGACTTGCCAGCGGAATGGGCTGCATTCCTTGCCGACGCCGCATTGGCGGGAAGGGTCGTCTACCAGGTCAGGCAGCTATCGGAATCGCTGTCGGGCCGCGTCGAAATCAACCATCTGTCCGAGAACAGCTTTGGCTCGCTCGTCCCCATGCGGGGCTATTTCTACTTCAAGGCATTTGCCGACTTCGCGTTGGCACTTCTCCTGCTTCCGCTCGTGCTGCCGGTCATCGCCGTCATCGCGCTCGCGATCAGGATCGACAGTCCAGGCTCGATCTTCTTTCGACAGAAGCGCCGAGGATATGCCGACAAGCTCATCACCATCTACAAGTTCCGGACAATGCATCCGGTGGTCATTGAGGATGAGCGAGACGCGGCGATTACGAGCGCTGACGACGGTCGTATCACCCAGGTAGGCCGCGTCCTTCGCAGGTTGCGGCTCGATGAGCTTCCCCAAATCCTCAATATCCTGAAGTTCGAGATGAGCTGGATCGGCCCCCGGCCCGAAGCAATGATCCTATCGCACTGGTACACCGACGACATTCCATTTTATCGTTATCGCCACGTGGTTAAGCCGGGGATCACGGGTTGGGCGCAAATCAATCAGGGGCATGTGGCCGGCGTCGACCAGGTGCTCGAGAAGCTCCACTACGATTTTTACTACATCAAATATTTTTCGCCGTGGCTGGACGTGTTGATCGTGTTTCGGACGATCAAGACCATGCTTACCGGCTGGGGCGCTCGCTGAAGGGCGCCGTCTCGCGCATAGCGAAGAACACCGGCAGCACGCACAGCGCGACGAGTGCGATCATCGCGCCGGGCGCGATCGGCCAACCGGTCCGTTCCACCAGCAATTGCGCAATGTAGGGGGTCAGTCCGCCGAAAATCGCGGTCGCCATGGTGGCGCCGAGCGCGAGGCCGGTGACGCGGCCCTCGCCCGGAAACTGCTCGGCTGTCGAGACCGCCCCAACGGCGCTCACGGCTCCTGCGAGGCCAGCAAGCGCGCAAGCGCCGAGAAGTGCCGAAAGCTGAGATCCGCTCGCCATCAACGCGAACATGGAGATCGGAAGCGCGGCGCTGCCGAAACAGAGAATGATGAGGACTGGCCGTCGGCCCACGCGGTCCGACCAGAGTCCGACGAATGGAGTCACCAGGATCACGACGATGGCGGCGATCGTGGACAGCCAAAGCGCCGAACGCTCGGTGAGCGATCCTTCGGACGTGAGATAAGCGGGGACGTAGGTGATCCCCACATAATAGGTGATCGAACCAAGCGCCGAGATCGCGAATGCTCGCGCGATTCCGCTCCCATGATGCCGAAGTGCGTGCCTCAATGGCTCGGAAGGGACCGTGCCCTCAACCTGCTGGCGCCGGAACTCGGGCGATTCATGCATGGTCGAGCGGGCGATCCACACGCTTCCCGCCAACGCCGCTCCGAACAGGAACGGAACGCGCCACCCCCAGCTTGCCAAGTCCGTCTCGTCGAGCGCGCTGACCGTGAGCGCCGACACGGCAACCGCCAGCAGTGCACCGACCTCACTTGCAGCGGAGGCTGAGGATGCGATGAGACCTCGGCGCTGGGGCGCGGCGCCTTCGAGGAGGTAGGCAACGACACCGGTGTACTCGCCGCCCACCGCGAAGCCCATCACGCAGCGGAGCAGGAGCAGCAGCCAGCCCGCCCCAGGCCCGATGTCGGCGCGTGTCGGCAACAAGCCGGTGGTCAGCATCGCGCCGGTCATCAGTGCGACCGAAAGCAGGAGCATATGCCTGCGACCGTGGCGATCGCCGATATGGCCGAAGAAGATCGCTCCCAGCGGACGCATCAGATAAGCGATCGCGAAGCCCCCGAGCGTCAGCAGCAGCGACTGCGTTCCGCCGCCGTAAAAGACGCGCGACAGCACCGTCGCGAAATAGAGGTAAAGCGTGAAATCGTACCACTCGACTACGGTCGAAAATGCCGCGATCGCGACCGACGCGCGGGGTAGTAGTTTGTTCGAGGCTGCCGGGGTTTCAGCGTCCATTTCCCACCCAGTGCCAGATGAAACCGGCGATGTCCTGCTCAGCAGTATTTTTTCCTTCTAAATTCATAGTTAACGGTTTATGCGCGGGTTCCCGATTGGTGACTTAGACACTCCCACTCGGAAACTTGGGGGGCGTTTCTTCAGGGGGCGGCCCCCCTTTTTGCAATCGATCCGGCGTCTTGCGACCTATCGGGGCGAATTCTGCGCGTTCGTGGGATCCGCATGGCAACGCGATGAATCCCGCCTTCACCCGATTTTGAAGGGAAAGCTTCAGCAACCTGTGTTGTGGCGGAGCAGGAGGGCGTGAATGCGCGATGGGGATCTGACGGCTGAGCGGCCCGGCGACAAGGACGCGCACGTCCACGTAGCGAGGCGCGACGGATCTGAAATGCCGGTAAAGCTCAGGCTGCTGACATACGAGGGCTGCGAGTTTGAATCGCGTGACCGTTTCGCGCCCGCAGAGAGGATCAGCATCCACATCTATCGGATGGGGCTCATCAGGGCGCGGGTTACGTCCTGCCGAAAAGGCGTCGTCCAAGCCGAGTTCATCAAGGACTGCCCTGTCTGACCGGGGCAATCGTTACGTTTCGTCAACGATTGTCGCGTAGCCGACGCAGTTGGCGTGGCGGTGATTGAAAGGGACACCGCTGATGAGATTCCTGAAGTCTACGCGTCCGCTATCCGCGGAGGATGAACATGCCGTCGCCCGCTTGAACGCGCTCGCGCATCGCGTCCGAGCGTCGTGCGCCGATCGCCCCTTGGAGTTGTCCGAGCGGGTCGAGGCAACGGATGCGGCTGGTCCGCTCGATGTGCCCGACGTCTTGCAATGACCAAGCGCGTTTCCCTCGATCGCCTCCGCGACATCTCAAAACAAAGGGCGATCCGCCGGCCGCTGACGCAGCCACAATCAACGTCGCCTCAGGAGGAGAGGGGCCCTGCGCCCACGGGTGTGGAGTGGCCGATCGAAGGCTGACCGCCGGCTTCGACCTTGGTCTGCCGGGCCGTAAGAATTTGCATCATGGGATTGGGAGCCGCTTCGGCGATTTTGGTCAGCCTGTTCTCGTCGCGATGGTTGAATGGCTCGGTCCGGCCGCGGACGATCAGCGTGGTGTCGATGACGTAGCTGAAAGTCCCGTCGGGATTGAAGGTCAGCTCAATCTGATATCGATCCGTTCGAAACGCATGCTCGAGAAAGGCGGTCGAACAGATCCCGTATTCCGTCTGCCCGCGCTCCGCGATCAATAGGAGCCGGTTCGTGTCGGGCAGCGCCGTACCGGCTGCAATCGCCACCTGACCTCTCGGTATCGCGACCGTCTGCAGCACGAGGCCGGTCGCCGGTTCCCACAACCAATAGCCAACCTGGTCGTGGAAGGTGATATCCTCCTCCGCCGTGTTGATGTGGATGTGGTAGCGGAGGCCGTAGAACAGCTGTGGACCGTTCGCCTGCGGGTCGATCGGCTCGAATACGATCCGTTCGATATAGTCGCGATGCTCCGGGCCGTCCGCCTTTGGGTTGACGTCGTGACCGGCGGCCGATTCCCAGGTTCCCGCCAAGCGCGCCAGCGGTCCCAAGTTTGCCAGCGTGTCGGGGTCGACGTCGGCAGGCTCGGTAAAAATGTCCTCGGGAAAGCTTGTCATTGCCCGCTCGTCTTCCGCCGCTGAAGCCTATCTCGCTGGTTGCCCGGATTAGAACATCTGTTAGCCTTCCGCTCACTCGGGGGCCAGCTGAATGCACGTGCATTTGCCAAAGCCGCTTCATGGATGGCGGGAGTTCCTCGGCGAGGTTGGCGTCATCGTCATCGGCGTCCTCATTGCCCTCGCGGCCGACCAAATCGCCGAGCGTATCAGCTGGCGGAAGCATATCGCCGAGGCGAAGGAAGACCTTCGCGGCGAGCTGGAGCAGGATCTGTACAACGCCGAACAGCGGGTGCGGCTGGAAGGGTGCATCGAGCGCAGGCTCGACCAGCTCGATCAGATCATCGATCGTCCACCGACTGGGCCGTGGACGATGTCCTCAGTCCACAGCATCACGCCTCTTCGCGTGTGGTCGACGTCAGGGTGGGACAGCGCGGTCGCTGCGGACACGATCACGCACATGAACGCCAGGGAGCGGGCTCAATATGCTGGAGTTTACGCGTTCGTTCGGGGGCTGGACGCCGCGATGCGTGACGAGTTCGCCGTGCAAACCGAATTCCGCATGCTCGAGCGGGGCGGGCCGTTGAGCGAAGTTACGCAGGACCGGCTTCGGGCCGATGTCGCCAGAGTCAGGGGCTACAATCATATTCTGGCGCTGGGCGGATCGCAGATCTCGAAGCAGATCCGCGATCTCGGCGTCGAGCTGACGCCGGAGGACCAACGGGCGTTGACCGGCATGGCCTGCCCGATGCCCGCGGATTCACTGCCCGGCCGGAAGGGCTGATTTGACCCTGCGGAGGTTCGCGGTGCTGTTGGCACTCGGCATCGCCATCGGGCTGATCGTCTTCGCGACCCGCTGACCGCGGGCCCACAACGCTTTGTTAGGCGACGTCAGTCATACTCGGGCCATCGTGTTTCACGCTGGGAGAGGTTGCGATGAAGCTGCTTCTTACCGTTGGACTAATCTTCTGGTTCGTCTGCGGACTGGCCGGCGCATGGCGGCTGGACGACCTTCACTGGAAACCGATTGCACGCGGACCGCTCACGCTCATCAAGGCCATCAACGAAGTCCCGGTGACGATCCCGAAGCTCAGTTAGGAAGCGGTCTGTTAGTGCCGCACGACCGGACACGCGCTGTTGAAGGAGCGCAACGACAGAAACTGAACGGCAGTGGCAGCGTTTTGGGTCCCATGCCGCGCTTCTATTTTCACCTGTTCAACGACGAGACCATCCGGGACCCGGAGGGGACGATCTGCACCAATGCGGCCGAGGCGCTGCAGGCCGCTGCGCGAATGGCGCGGGGCATGGCCGCGGAGAGTGTCCGCGAAGGCCGGCTCGTGCTCGACCACCGCATCGAAGTGGCCGACGGATCCGGCCAAACAATCGGCGTCGTCCATTTCCGCGATGTGGTGCAGATCCAACAATGTGATGCAGGGACCGGCCGAACGGCGTGAATGCCCTCAGCGCCGCAAAGCAGCGCTCGCGATGATCGCCGTCCCCGGCTGAAGCCTGCGAACGATGAGCCGGCCGCCGACCTCAGGGAGCCGCGAACGCATGCTGGCAATCCCGACGCCAGCCTGACCCGAAGCGGCGAGGCATTCGGCCGAGATGCCGACCCCGTCGTCGGCGATCGCCAGGTGGACCGCAGACCGGCGGAAGCAGAGGAACAGCCGCACCCGCTTTGCACGTGCGTGGCGATGCACGTTGGACAATCCTTCCTGAGCGACCCGGTACAGCGCGCTGTCGAGCTCGGCGGAGAGGTGGACCGGCTGGCCGTGGATCTCGAACGAGGTCTGCAAGGCGGTGCGACGTCCGAAGCCCTCGGTTACGGCCTTCAGCGCTTCGACGAGGCCCAGCTTCTCGAGCGCCGGAGGATGAGCCAGATAGGAGACGAGGCGGATCTCCTGCTGCGCTTCGGTCACCAGCTGTTGCAGCTCTTCGACGAGGGCGAGGGCCTCTCCGCCGGCCTGTTCCTGCTTGAGCCGCCCCAGCAGCAAGCCGGCCCCGGCCAGCAGTTGCGAGGTCGAATCGTGGAGCTCACGGGCCATTCTCTGCCGTTCGACGGTCTGGCTCTCGGTGGTTGCCCGGCGAAGCTTGACGATCTCGGTCAGGTCGAAGCGGGTCACGGATATGAGCGTCTGGGCACCGACGCCGATGCGGTGGGCGCAGATCTGATAGTCCCGGCCGTTCCAGCGCTCCTGGCCGTTGTAGGTCATCTGCCAGAAGCTGCGACGGCCGCTGCATATGTCGGCCAGAGCCGCCGCGGCCTCGACCGCCGGCTCATAGCCCTCGATCGCTTTGGCTGCGCAGAATTCGCGGTAGTTGCCGCCGGGCAGCGCTTCGTAATAGCCGTGCTCTTCGACCGTATCCCTCCAGGCCCGATTGACCGCCAGGATGTTGCCGAGCTCGTCCAACAGGGCGATCTGCTCGGGAAGGTCGTCGATGAGCTGCTGCATGGTCGCGGCAACCGCCGCAGCCGGAGCGACATCGAAGATGATCGAAGTGGGCTGAGGCTCGCACGGGGCCGAAGACGCGGAGCGCGCCTCGGGATTCAGCAAAAAGCCGGTCTCAAGCTTCACACGCCGCCCCCTGCGTCGCATAGCTTTCGCAACCACGCATACTGGTAAGCTATCCTTAGAGGATAATCCCCATCAGCCGTACGGGCAAATAGGGTTTCCCCCTAGGGCACATCCGCACGTCGGGGCGTTCCCGCAGCCGGCCGGGACGCCCGGGCGAGACGCTCCGAGCAGGCCCGCTGCGCGATGAAGTCCTCCATCATCTCCGCGACTTCGTCCTGCGGTCCGAGGCGCACCGGTACCGGACTTCCCGGCCAGCTCGCCCAGGCCTGGCCGCGCTCGACGCTGAAGATGATTCCGCTCGAATGTTCCTGGAGGTCGGCCAGCCGGGAAAAGCGGGCGAAGGTCCGCCGGGTGAACTCCACCGCTCCGATGATCAGCGCACTGTAGAGGATGAACAGGGCGACACCCCAAAACTCCCACCCGTTTGCGTGCATGTGATGAGAACCCGGCCAGAAAAGCGCGGCGGTCACGATCGAAGCGACCGTCGCGAGCACGGCACCCGCCCATCCGAGCAAGATCGCGGAGAGGAGCACGAACAAGAAGAGGGGAGTGCAGCATTCCCCGGCCATGTCGCCGCATTCCATCGAAGCGCGGATCAGCGCCGCCGCGGGCATAGCGATCAAGAACCAGGTGATGGCGCCTTTGGCATCCAGGGGGGGCCTAACGAACCAGCTACGTAGCAATGCGGTCCGCGTCATCGGCAGAGCCCCTCCGTCGCGTGCAGAATCGAGGGCCCACGATAGCAACGAGCAGCGGCGCGCCAACCGGGGACAACCCGACCCGGGCGGATAAAAAATGCCCGACGTCCGGGGGCGACCCTGGACGTCGAGCCCACGGCTCGTACCACGATGCCCTATTCCATTTTTGTGCGATCACGACGCCGATTTATCTATCGATGACAGCGGATCGGCCCTTGGAGGTTGCATTTCGAGCGTTCCCGAAATGCCCATGCCGGCCCGGCCGCAGGCTTCGGCGGCGACGCGGTCGCCGCGAGGGTGTCACAGAAGATCGCCATCTTCTCGCCGGTCCAGCCGTCGTGGCGCACTGCCATCAAAGTGGCATTTTGGTGGGGCGCGGGGATTACTAGCAGGCGGAGTGGCGGGTGCCTTCGACGTTGCTCAGGACAGGCGACTGTGGCGAATTCTGATGATCCATGAACCATATAGGAA
>JBKPJK010000204.1:0-5056 GCA_046730635.1 Pseudomonadota bacterium
TCAGGAGCCTGTTCGGCACGCTCGTTGTCCCGAGCAACCCAAGCGCGTTCCCGGTCGAGGTTGGCGATTACAGTAGCGCGCAGTGGCACGTGATCGACAACATTGCTTATGCGAGCAATTGTGGAACGCGCGCGCCGGGCGTGAACGGCACCGCGCAAGTGGATCCCGGATGCGGCGTTAACTACCTCGGAACGCAGATCAATCCGTCCAACACGGGTAACATTCGAGGTCAGTCACGTTTCACGCTTGCGGACGGCCTTATTCTCACCGTCGACCCGACCTACCAGTATGTTCTCGCGAACGGCGGAACTCAGTCGGTCGTTTTGAAAGAGAGCGATAGCCTGCTGTCCCAAGGGGTCGTTGGTTCGCCAGGCGTGGACCTGAATGGAGACGGAGACACCCTGGATTCAGTTCTCGTAGGACGCCCCTCAATCACCAACACCAATCGGATTACGGTCATCAGCTCGCTGGTGTGGAAGCCGAGTCCGAACAACACGTTCCGTGTCGCGTACACTTACGATCGGGCCCATCACCGGCAGACCGGCGAGTATTCGTTCACCGACGACAACTTCAACCTGACCAATCCGTTCTTCGGGCGGAACGGGACGCCGATCATCACTGCCGCTGGAACCAAGCTGCAGAATCGCGACAGGACTTCGATTGCACTTCTGAACCAGCTGTCTGGCCAGTATATCGGCAAGTTCTTCGACAATCGCCTTCGGCTCGAGCTCGGACTGCGTTCGCCGTGGTTCAAGCGGGACCTCGACCAGCATTGTTACACGCCGGTGAAGGGCTCGGGCTTTCCGGTCTGCATCGAACACCCGACCACGGCCATCTTCTCCACGACGCCCCCGCCACCAGTCTTCTACGTGATCGTGCCGAACGACGTCGACCCGACGACCGTCGGCAACAACGCGCTCTACGCGCCGTTCAAGGCAACGTATAAGTACCATAAGCTGCTGCCGAACGTCGGTGGCACCTTCGCGGTCAACCAGAGCCTGAGCGTCTTCGCGAGCTACGCAAAAGGAATGTCCGCACCGCGTACAGATAACCTCTACCGGCAGCCCGTCATCAACGTGAAGCCGGAGACGACGGACTCGTTCGATCTCGGCGCTCGGTACATCACCGGACGGTTCCAAGCTCAGGGCACGTTCTGGAAGATCAACTACCAGAACCGGATCGTCACCTCGTTCGACCCGGAGACCAATACCTCGATCGACCGCAACGTCGGTAAAGTCAGCAGCTGGGGCTTCGACAGCGGTATTGGCTTCAAGCCGATCCGAGCGATCAACCTGATCGGCCTGCTCAGCTACACCCATGCAGAGCTGAAGGACGACGTCATCATCACGTCGGTGTCGTACAACAGCGCCAAGCCGCCGGCGGCGTCCACGCTCAGCCCGTTCGAATATTATTGCAGTCCCATTCCAACCACCGGGACGGCAAACGTCCAGGTTTGCGGACGGACCTCGGGCAAGTTCGTGGTCGAGACTCCGAAGTGGCAGTACGGCGGTCGCGTCGAGCTGCACGTCAAGCCGGTGACGCTCGGCCTGCAGGCCAAGCATGTCGGCAAGCGCTTCGCGACCGACGTAAACGACGTTGTCGTGAAGGCGTATACGACGTTCGACGCGGATGCTCGGGTCGACCTGCCGTGGGTGCCGGGGAACAAGACCTACTTCCAGCTGAACGTCATCAACCTGTTCAACGAACATTATTTCGGCAACCTGTCGACGACGATCAACGCCTACGGCACCGGCAGCAGCGCACCGCGCTTCACCCCGGTGTCCACCCGGGCCGTGACCGGAACGCTGACGGTCGGCTTCTAAGCTTAGGTACTGCGTACCGAAGGCCGGGTGGGGCAATGCTCCACCCGGCCTTTTTCTTTGCCCCAGCCGACGCTAGCGAAGCGGCCGTGAGCCATCTTCGCGTCTGGAAATTCCGACCCCCGCTCGGCCGCGATCGAGAATTCGCCAATGCCTATGGCTCGAACGGTCCTTGGTCCGAACTCTTTCGGAAAGCGCGCGGCTATCGCGGAACGACCTTATCTCGCCCGATGGAGACGAACGGTTGGTGGTTGACCGTCGACCGATGGGACACGGTCAATGATTTCGAAGCCTTCCAGCGAGACTTCGGAGAGGAATATCGCGCCCTCGATGCTGACCTCGTGGGTATCGCGGGCGACGAGGAATTCGTAGGCGCGTTCGAGGAGGATTGATGCCGCTCTACGAAATCGACGGTCTTGCGCCGGAGCTTGCGGCGGACGCGTGGGCAGCCCCGTCCGCCGACCTCATCGGCGACATTCGCCTGGGCCCGCGCGCAAGCATCTGGTTCGGAGCGGTCGTCCGCGCGGACAACACCCCGATCCTCGTCGGCGAGGACAGCAACATCCAGGACGGCGCGATCGGCCATAGCGATCCCGGCTTCCCGCTGACCATCGGAGCTCGCGTCACCGTCGGTCATCAGGCGATCCTTCACGGCTGCACGATCGCGGACGATTGCCTCGTCGGAATGGGCGCCCGGATCCTGAATGGCGCAGTGCTGGAGACGGAGTGCCTCGTGGGTGCTGGCGCGCTCGTCACGGAAGGGAAGACCTTCCCGCGCGGCAGCCTGATCGTCGGCTCACCCGCCCGGGCGATACGACAGCTTACCGAACAGGAGAAGCAGGCGCTCCGAGTGTCGGCCGCGCACTATGCGGAAAAGGCAGCTCGCTACGCCGCCGGTCTGCGAGATGTCAGTAAACGCGCTTCTTCGGCTTGATGTACTGAACGTCCTCGGTGAGCGTGAACTCGTGCACCGGGCGATAGTCGATCCTCACGCCGCCTGACGGCCACTTCCCGCCCCACGCGTCGAACCAGGCGATGGTGTGCTTCATCCATGCCTTGTCGTTCCGCTCCGGATAGTCCTCCTGCATGTGCGCGCCCCGGCTTTCCTTGCGGTTGGCGGCGCAATGCATCGTGACGACGGCCTGGGCGAGCAGATTGTCGAGCTCCAGCGTCTCGACGAGGTCGCTGTTCCAGATGAGGCTTCGGTCCGTCACATGGACGTCGGCCATGCGCTCGAAAACCTTGTCGATCTTGGCGACGCCCTCCGCGAGGGTCCGGTCGGTCCTGAACACGGCGCAGTCGGCCTGCATCGTTCGCTGCATGTCGAGCCGGATCTCCGCCGTCGGGCTGCCGCCCTCGGCATGGCGGAACTTGTCGAGCCGCGACAGGGCAAGGTCGGCAGAGTCCTTCGGCAGCTCCTCCTGTATGGTGCCCGACTTGTAGATCTCGCCCATGCGCAAGCCCGCGGCGCGGCCGAAGACGACCAGATCGATCAGGCTGTTGGACCCGAGCCGGTTGGCGCCATGGACGCTGACGCACGCCGCCTCACCGACCGCGAAGAGACCCGGCACGACCGTGTCGGGCATGCCGTCCTTCAGGGTCACGACCTCACCATGATAATTCGTGGGGATGCCGCCCATCGTATAGTGAACCGTCGGCGCGACGGGAATCGGCTGGCGCGTGAGGTCGACTCCAGCGAAGGTCTTTGCGGTCTCGGTGATCCCGGGAAGGCGCTCATGAAGGATCGCCGGATCGATGTGATCGAGGTGAAGGAAGATATGATCCTTGTGATCGCCGACGCCGCGACCTTCGCGAATCTCCATCGCCATGGAACGTGACACGACGTCGCGGCTGGCGAGATCCTTCGCGCTCGGCGCATAGCGCTCCATGAAACGCTCGCCCTCGCTGTTGGTCAGGTAGCCGCCTTCGCCCCGCGCACCCTCCGTGATCAAGACGCCCGCGCCGTAGATCCCCGTCGGATGGAACTGGACGAACTCCATGTCCTGCAGCGGAAGGCCGGCGCGAAGCACCATCGCATTGCCGTCGCCGGTGCAGGTGTGGGCCGACGTAGCGGTGTAATAGATCTTCCCGTAGCCGCCCGTCGCAAGCACTACGCCTTGCGCCCGGAAGCGGTGGATGGAGCCGTCGTCGAGGCACAGGGCGATGACGCCCCGGCACGCGCCATCCTCCATGATGAGGTCGATCGCGAAATATTCGACGAAGAAATCAGCGTCGTACTTGAGGCTCTGCTGATAGAGCGTGTGAAGCATCGCATGGCCGGTGCGGTCGGCCGCCGCGCAGGTGCGCTGAGCTGCAGGACCCTCGCCCATGTTCTGTGTCATTCCGCCGAATGCCCGCTGGTAGATCTTGCCTTGCGCGGTGCGGCTGAACGGCATGCCCGCGTGCTCGAGCTCGATCACGGCGGCCGGCGCCTCGCGCACCATATATTCGATCGCGTCCTGGTCCCCGAGCCAGTCCGAACCCTTGACCGTATCGTACATGTGCCATGTCCAGTGGTCCGGACCCATGTTGCCCAAGCTCGCCGCGATGCCCCCCTGTGCGGCGACGGTGTGACTGCGCGTCGGGAAGACCTTGGTGATGCAGGCGGTCTTCAGCCCCTGCTCGGCCGCGCCCATCGTTGCGCGGAGTCCCGCGCCGCCGGCGCCGACAACGACAACATCATAGGTGTGGTCGACGATAGGGTAAGCGCTCAAGCGACAGCTCCAAAAACGATTTCACCAAGTGCGTAGAGAGCAAGCGCTCCGCCGCCGACGGCGAGGAACAGGAACAGGGTATTCCAGCCGAAGCGGCTTCCCTCCTCATGGACATAATCGTCGACGATCACTTTGAGCCCGTCGAGCGCGTGGCGGAACGCGATGACGATCAGCAGCGCCATCGGCACCGCGCCGGTCGGTGCACGCAGCCACTCGATGATCGTCTGGCGGTCGAGCGCGGGAAGGAACAGCAGCGATGCGACGAGCCAGACGCCGAGCAGCAGCAGCGCGATGCTGGTCACGCGCTCGGTGATCCAATGCTCTCCGCCTTCGCGCGCCGAACCGAGGCCGCGCACTTTGCCGAGCGGGCTGGCGCTGTCGCCAAGGCTCATTTCTGTACTCCCAAAAGATAGAACCAGACTGCCGCCGTCGCGAGGATCGACCCGATCACGGTCAGGACGGCTGACCTTTTGTTCGCTCCAAGCTCGAAGTTCGCGCCGGTGTCCGTGACGAGGTGGCGGA
>JBKPJK010000205.1:0-1559 GCA_046730635.1 Pseudomonadota bacterium
CGATGCCGGGCGACCATTGGGAGGGGGATGAGGGCGCCGGCTTCGGCTGGCGCCCTCACTTCATCCGGCTCAGGGCCCGATGTCTCCGGATTGTTGGACTGTCTTGCGCGCGACTCCACGCACGAGGCCGAGCGCCGCGGCGACATCGTCATCCCAGCCATAGACGTCGGGGCGGAACTGGACCCGGCCGCCATCAAGAAATGCCGTGTGATAAAGCAGCCGCACCGGGATCTGCGTCTTCAGCTTCACCCACTTTTCGTCACCGCTGACCATCGCTTCCTGGAACTTGTCGAACAGTCCGTCCTGCGACGTGACCAATGTCGCGAACTGGAGCGCATTCTGGACGCGGACGCAGCCGTGGCTGCGGTGACGTTCGGGCAGGCCGAAGAGCGCCTTGGCGGGCGTATCGTGCAGATAGATCTGCTGCGGATCCTGCATGTCGAACTTGACCATACCCAGAGAATTCTTGTCGCCCGCTTCCTGAACGTAACGCCCATTCTCCATCGCGAAATGGTTTGCTTCCAGCCAACCCGAGTCCTTCGTCGCAAGCTCTTTGGCTGCGATGGAGTCGGGGACGCGCCACTTCGGGTTGGCCACGATCTGGGCGAAGCTCGCCTGGATCTGAGGCGTTTGCTTGTCCGGCTCTCCAGCGACGACGTTGCGGCGGTCGACATGCTCGCCGTCGCGCCAATAATCGAGGAAGGTCGCGGCCGTGTTGACGTCGATGCGCGTCGCGGGCGGCGTCCGCTCGAGCCAACGGAGGCGTTCCATGTTGATCGCGAGCTGGCGCGCGAAGCCCGCGGGTCCGAGGTTGATCGCATCCAGCGTGGTCTCGCCGATCACTCCGTCAGGCTTGATCCGCCAGTCGGATTGCAACTTCTTCACGGCGGCGACCATCGTGCGGTCGTAACGGCCGGCACCAGCAGTGCTCGCGGGTAGGTACCCAAGAGCCTGCAAAGCGGCCGCAACCGCGGGTAGCCGGTCGTCCCGCCTGCCGGGCTTGATCGGTTTGCCGGAAGCTATTGGCTGAAGCCGAACCGCCCCAGCTCGCTTCAGATAGGCGAGGTGCGCCCCGCTAAGCGCCCGGTACTCCTCGGTCTGGGGAGGAAGCGACGCGTACCATCCGGCCAGATCGTTCTTGGCAAGAGCGTCGGCTAAGCCTTTCGCAACGTCGGGATTGGGCCGGGGAATGGTGTAGACCGCGCTGATCTTCTTCGGATCGGCATAGCCGCGGGCAAGGGCGGAGGCATAGCGAAGAGCGGCACCGGTCAGGGCCGCTTCTCGCTGGACTGCGTCTCCTGGCAGCGGTTGCTTCAAGAAGAGATCGGGCTTGAGGCCGTTGGCGGGCGCCCCGCCGATGATGTCGAGGAGTTGCTTCTCGCTCTCCTTATCCCACGCGTCCTTCCACTGCCGCGCCTGATAGAAAGCGCGCGCTTGCGGATTGGTGATGCTGGACTGGATGGAGCCGGCGTCGGCCTCCTTGTTCCCGAACGGAAGGCCGTTGTCGCATGCGGAAATCGATACGCTCAACAGGGCAAGAATGAGGGTCTTGCCGGCCC
>JBKPJK010000206.1:0-4322 GCA_046730635.1 Pseudomonadota bacterium
CTGGTCCGCTTCTGACCTCCGATCCGGTCAGCGCGCCCAGCACAAATGTTTCGAAGCCCGGGTTCTTGTCCCTTCCGTGGTTGCTCGCTGCCCTGGCGCTTGCCTTGGGCGCCGGCTTCCTCTTCTGGCGAAATCGCGTCCGGTCCGCATTTGCGGGCGGCCCGCATGTCCATCTCTTTGCCCCGCCGGAGCCAGAGCCTGCCCACGCACGGCCTCCGCCGCCGAAGCCGGTCGCCGGGCCGCCGCCTCGTGCGCTCGATCCCACCCCGCCCGCTCCTTCACCACCGATCGGCATCGTCTCGACCGGTCTTCGCCCCTGGATCGACGTCGGCATGCAGCCGCTCCGTTGCGTCCTGACCGACACGGAGGCGACGTTCGAGTTCGAGCTGGATCTGTTCAATTCCGGAAGCGGACCGGCGCGCGCGATCCACGTCGCCGCGGTCATCGTCAACGCCGGCCCGACGCAAGACGAGCAGCTTCAAAGCTTCTTCAACCAGCCTGCCGGCCGCGGTCAGCGCATCGACGTGGTGCAGCCCCTCAAGCGCGTGACTTTCACGACCCAAATCGCAGTCGCGCGGGACCAACTGCAAGCCTTTGAGATGGGGGAGCGGCAAGTGTTCGTTCCGCTCATCGCCTTCAACGTCATCTACGGCTGGGGTGGCCGGGAAGGGCAGACCTCCGTGAGCTATCTGCTCGGCCGCGAGGGCAAAGGGGAGAAGCTGGCTCCGTTCCGCCTCGACCTCGGACCCCGCATCTTCCGCGGCCTCGGCGCTCGGCCGTTGCCCGCCGGAATTCGCAAATAGGTTAGAGCACGGCGCTGTTATAGCTGTGCCAGGCGAGCACCGCGGCGGCGCCGCGATACGGGCGCCAGGGCTCCGCGATCTCGCGAAGCTGTTTCTCGCTAGGCTTGTCGGTGAGGCCCATCAGCCGCCCGATTTCGACCATCACCGCCAGGTCGCCCGCCGGGAAGACATCGGCTCGGCCTTCGGCGAACAGCAGATAGATCTCCGCCGACCAGCGTCCGATGCCCTTGATCTTGGTCAGCAACGCGATCGCTTCCTCGTCGTCCTCGGGTAGATTGCCGAGGTCGAGCTCCCCCGAGGTCACGAGCTGCGCGAGGCTGCGGATGTAGCCGGACTTCTGCCGCGACATGCCGGCCGCGCGCATCTCCTCGTCCGTCGCGACGAGCAGGCGCTGAAGATCCGGAGGCGATCCGAACGCCGCTTCAAGCTTCGCCCACATCGATCTCGCTGCAGCCACGCTGACCTGCTGGCCGACGATCGTGCGCAGTAGGGTGTGGGCCCCGGGCTCGCTCTTGCGCGGTTCCGGAACGCCATGCTGCGCAATGACGCGGGCGAATGCCGGCTCGCGTTCGGCAAGCGCCTCGACATGGGCCTGTATGCTATTTGAAGTCCTGACCATCAGTGCGCGCTCGCAGCGTACAGGGCGACCGCCGCCGCGTTGGAGACGTTGAGGCTTTCGACCGCATCGCCGATCGGTAGCCGCGCAAGGGCATCGCAATGCTCACGGGTATTCTGTCTCAACCCTGGGCCTTCAGCGCCCAGTACCAAGGCGACGCGGCTGGGTCCGAGAGCGTCCTTGAGCTCGGTTTGGGCGTCCCCGGTCAGCCCGATCCTCCAGAATCCCGCCTCGGCAATTTCCTCGAGGGCTCGGGCGAGGTTGACGACCCGGACCCACGGCACTCGTTCCAGAGCGCCCGACGATGCCTTGGCGACGACGCCGCTCTCCGGAGGAGAATGTCGGTCCTGCGTCACGATTCCGATGGCGCCGAAGGCGGCCGCGGAGCGCAGGATGGCTCCGACGTTGTGCGGGTCTGTAACCTGATCGAGGACCAGCAGGACTGCGCGATCGGGCGCATCGTTCAGGACATCGTCGAGCCAGCAATCTTCGAGCGGCTCGACTTCGATGACGACTCCCTGGTGGGGAGCGTCGTGCGGAACGAGCCGGCCGAGGTCCGCCACGTCGGCAAAGGTCACGGCCACGTCGCCTGGGAACTGCATGAATGATGCGGCCTCGCGCGTCGCCCACGCCTTCAGCACCTTGCGGGCCGGATTGTCGAGGGCGGCGGCGACCGCGTGCTTGCCCCACAGCCGCGGCCTGTTCGCCGTCCCATGACTTTGATGCGACTTCTTGCGACGCGACATGATGAGCCGCTTAGCCTTACCGTCATCTGAGTCCAACCGGACGTCGTCCCGGAGGGGGTCAGGCGGCCGACGCGGGCCGGGGTTGCGGCTCCCTGCGACGTTGCTGGCGCCAGGTGCCGACGGCAATGATGATCAAAGTCGGATAGCTCCAGAACCGCTCCGCGGCCGCATAGACGGTGGGAACAAGGCTCGTGTCCAACGCCTTGAAGACATGGGACAGGCTGATGGTCAGCTGCAGTCCCGCCACCCAAAGGGGCCAGAACCGGTCGGAACGGAGAGCGATCGCAACGAAGGCGACCAGCACGGCGGTGTCGATGATCAGATCGCTGATCTCCACACCCGCGTAGCGCTGCTGCAACGGAGCGCGCGCCATGACCGACACCACCGTTGCGATGAAGCAGATGACGGCGGCCAACTGCTCGTATTTGCGACCACGCAAAAGAGCGTATCCGCAGGTTGCCAACAGGATGCCCCAAAAGATCAGGTAGCGCGGCATGGTGGCGGACCGGACCACATTGCTGCGGTCCGGTCAAAAGCCTTCAAATTTACGCAACGACCCGAAGATCGACGAGTCCGCCGGTCTGGGGACATGAGTCCCCGTCGCCCCACGATACCGTGCGGAGGCCGGGGACTTTCTGCTTTGCCTCGGCAAGCGCCGCATGGCAGCCGACGATGGCACCCCGCGTGTCGATCAGTCCGGTCACCGCCGTCGCCAACTGCTCAAGCGCAGGGTGGATCGTGCCATAGCCGGTCGAGGCGACCGAACTGGCGCGCATCATCCGCGCTTGGAGCTCAGCGATTTCAACCAATGCCGTATCGATCGAGTCCTCGACCGCGCGAACTTGGGTAGCGACTTCGTATGCGGCGTTCTCAATCTGATGCTTGCGCATGACTGCTCCTTTCCGCGCGAGCAGAATCGCGCGGACGTGGTTGCCGAAATGAAATGAAATTGGTTGGCTAGCTCTTGAGAAGCCTTGCGAGGCTTTCGAGTCCGGCGAGATACATGCCCGCCGAGAAGGCCGCCCCCATCGCGATCGCCGCGATCCAGAACAGCCGCTGGCCGACGCTCATCTCATTCCGTGGGTTGCTCCTCGTTGCGAACGGCGGTTGCAGGGAAGACCGGAATGACGCGGGCCTCTGCTCGGTTAGGAAACCAGCTTCCCCAGTCCCCCCTGCGCGGTCAGCGTGCCGAATCTGATAACTGACCGCGTCCTCTGGGTGATCCGTTTGGGGTTCGGCGGGAATGTACGGCGATTGATGTATCAATCGCTGATATGGTCCCTTGTACTGTGCCACGATGCGGGCTGCGTGGGTGCGTCGTTCCACGCCAAGGACTTGAAGCGCCTGGCGGATACGCTGGTCCACCGTGTGTGGGGAAATTTTGAGCTCGGCGGCGATCTCTTTCGAGGAAAGATGGAGGTCGACGAGGCGCACGCAATCGAGTTGGCCAGGGGTTAGCCGGGCTACACGTTGAGCCATGGTGTCGTCGTTCGCCGGGCTACCCTTATCGCCGGCCGTGTCAGCCACGCCCGCCGTCTCCTTCAAAGCAAAACCTGCCCCGCGCGACATTTCCGGCATCCCCGAGCGATGAGTCCGGGTAATACCTTATGTCAAAACCCTCCATTTGGCCAGTTTTCTGCGGATTTTCGAAGAGTTGGCGACCCCGAAGGTCGCCGGGCCACACAAACTCTGATCCAAGGTTGTGGCGCATGGTCTCGCCAGCGACTGATACGCAAACCCGTTTCATTTTATCAATCGAAGTTTCTGCCATGTTGGTGATGCCGTTAAGAAGCGCAGGACGTTGCGTGCAAATCAACGGTAACCTGCGGTCATCGGCGTAGCGTCTGGCTCAACGTCGTTTTTCTGCGGATGAATGACCAAAGCGGACCTGATCTCTTGCAGGCCGAAGCCTGACGCCCATCGCAAGATCGCACGTCCTTATGCGCCTGAGACGGGTCGGCGTACGCCGCGACTTAGAACCGTTGGCCGTTTGGAAGAGATGATCGAGTGACCTGTACTGCCCTGGCCGGCGCGAGCGACAGAAAGCGTGGATCTGTCATGGTGGAGAGGGCTGGATTCGAACCAGCGTACGCTTGCGCGGGCAGATTTACAGTCTGCTGCCTTTAACCACTCGGCCACCTCTCCACGAGGTCAGGC
>JBKPJK010000207.1:0-8350 GCA_046730635.1 Pseudomonadota bacterium
GGCCAGCACATAGGGATCGACGAAGCGAACCCCCGCCTGGTCGCGCGCTTCGACGCTCATCCCTCCGCCAGCGCGGGCCGCATCGATGATTGCCTCTTCCTGGGCCGGGCCCCGGCTCCAGGCCCAATCTCCTTGCGCCACCAGCAAGAAGGGTCGGTCGCCCAGATGCACGATCACGCTGGACCCCGCTCGCGCTACGCGGCTCAGCCGAACGTGGAACTCGCCCCAGCGTCTATGATCGGGGGTGAAGGCGAACCCAGCGCTCGCCTGCACCTTGTCCTTCGGGGCGATCTTCGCCGACCGCGAGAGCGCCTCGCAGACCGTGCCTCGATCGATCGCTGCCCAGCCTCCGCCGGCGAACACAATGGCTCCGCGCGCCGACGCGGCGTCGCCGAGAACCGCGAGAAGGATCATGAGCGCAATTCTCACGGCGGTCAGAACCGGCGGCGGAACGCGGCTGCGGCCGCCCAACCCAGGCCGAGCGACAAAGCAACGGCGGTCAGGCCGTATAGCAGCCGGTGCCGCCGGGCGGCGACGGCGACGAACCGCTCGAAGCCGCTCTTGTCGATCTGGATGTCGCGCGTCGCGGCGGCGAGCACCCGGCCGTCGTCGATCAGGAAAGTTTCGGCCGTATAGGTTCCGACCGGGACCTGGCTCGGAATGGTGATCACGGCGCGATAGAGAACGCGGTCGGTGATTTCGACCCCTCGGGGGTTCTCCGAATAAAGGCCTTCGCGACGGCGAAGATCGAGCAGCCCGGCCTCGAACCTCCGTTCCTTGTCCGGCAGCGCGCCACCGCCCGGCGAAAGCTGCAGATTGTGAAGGCCGAGTTCGTAAATGGCGGCCGTGCGCTCGTCGACGAGGTCGGTTATCGGCTTCGACGAAGCGACCGAATAAAATGACGGTGCCGAGCGAAAACGGTTCGAATCCGCGTTCATCCAGATGCCGGCGATCTTCTGCTTTTCGCGCACCAGGATCGGCTGGACGGGACCGCGCAGCACGACGGCGATGTCGGCCGGGCGTTCCGGAGCTCGGCCGCCGGGATAGACGACCGCGCCGAACAGCAGCAGCTGTGCGCCGGTAAAGCTGTAACGGATCTGGACGTTCCGCGCGGAAATGTCGGGTACGAGGACGGGCTTGTCGGCGGCGATCAGGAACGGTGCCAGCGCAAGCACGATGGAGGCGGCGGGCAACTTCACAGATATTCGATCGAGAATATCTCGTCCGGCCGCCAGAAGAGGCCGAGAAACATGCGCAGGCCAACCGACAGGATGATCAGGGCGAGCGCGAGCCGCAGATAATCGGGCTTCACCCTGGTGGTGAGGATCGCGCCATATTGCGCGCCGATGACGCCGCCGACGAGGAGTAGCCCGGCGAGCACGATGTCGACGGCCCGCGTCGTCAGCGAGTGCACCATGGTCGTCGCTGCACTGACTGCGAGGACCATCGTCAGGCTGGTGCCGATCACGATCCTGGCGGGCATTCCCAGCAGATAGATCATCGCCGGCACGAGGATGAAGCCGCCGCCGATCCCGAGGAAGACGGTGAGGATGCCGGCACCGAAGCCCAGCGCGAGCGGCGCGACGGGCGAAATATAGAGTCCCGAACTGTAGAAGCGCCATCGCCACGGCAGCGAAGCGACCCAGCGGTTATGGCGCTGGCGCTGCGGCTGCGCGCCTACCGTGATGTAGCCCAAGGTGACGAGCGAATCCTTGAGCATCAGTCCGCCGATCCAGAACAGGATCAACACGTAAAGCAGCCCGATCACGACATCGATCTGCCCGCTCGACTGGAGCAGCCGGAACATTGCTGCGCCCACGATCGAGCCCATGAACCCGCCGACGGTCATCACCGCCGCCATCTTCATATCCACGCCGCCCCTGCGCGCGTGGACCATCACTCCCGAAACGCTGGCACCGGTGATCTGCGTCGTTGCCGAAGCGACCGCGACGGTCGGCGGAATGCCGTAGAAGATGAGCAGCGGCGTCGTCAGGAAGCCGCCACCGACGCCGAACATGCCGGAGAGCACGCCGACGACGAAGCCGAGGACGATCATCAGCAAAGCGTTGACCGACTGGCCGGCGATCGGAAGGTAGATGTCCATCAGCAGTGCGAAGGACTAGCCGCAAATTGCGGCTCGGGCCAAGTCGAGGGCCGCTAGAAATCGGCGGCGAGCGTAATGGCCGGACCGGAGCCGGGGTGAGCGCTTCCGGCCAACCGCTGACGATAGTCGAAATGGACCCGAACATTCTTGCGGACCTGCATCGAAATCCGAGGCCCGACATCGACCCGGTACACCCCCGGCTGCGCGCCGCCCCACACTCCCAAACCTGCCGAGAAATTCCTGTAGACCGGACGGGTGATCGCGACGGATCCATCGACGAACAAATCGCGGCTCTTCACGCCGACCACGCCGCCCTGCAGATAAGCGTCGAGGTCGAGCCGCCACGGCAGCGCGCGCTGATAAAGCCCCGTCTCCGCGAAGACGGCAAAGGCGTTACGGCCCCCGAATTCGCCGACACGCTGCCGACGTTCTGCAGTGATCCACACGGGGATGCTTTGCAGTGGTTGGACGCGGACTCCGCCGGCCACTTCGAAGCCTCGGCGTGCGAGATCCGAGCTGGTCCTGAATGAAGCCGCGATCTGCCGGTTGATGAAATAGGTGAGGCGTGCACCGGCCTGGCTTCCGCCAAGGTTTCCACCGTTCGCCAGCGAGCTCGGGCCGAGGACGCCGATCTGCTGGTTTCGGACGAGCGCCCAGGCGCTCACCTGCCAGCGGTCGATGCTCTTGCCGTTGAGCACGGGCGTGCTTTGCATTGGGACGGGGGAAGACCGAAACGGGCCAAGCGCCATCGAGGCCAGACGCGATAACGGAGACTCATCGGCGCTTGCCATCTCCGTATAGATCGGCCGCCGTGGTTCGAGGAGGAGGGTCATTGCCTCGCGCGGCCGGGCCGGGGGCAAGGGTACACGAACGGAATTGACCCCATAGTAAACCGGAATCGCCACCGGGCGAATCTGGAGCGGGACCGTTTGGGGCATCTGACCCCCGTATGTCCCGCTATATTCCAGCGAAGCTGCATCGGCCGGCTGAACCGGATCGATCGATGGGAATTCCGTCGGAACGATCGAAGGGGCGTTCTTGGCCTCGCTTCGCTCGACCAGGGAGAACGAGCCCGATGGAATGGCGCCCAGCGTGTAAGCACGAACACCGATCCATCCGATTGTCACTATCGCGAGAAAACGTAGCGAAGGCTTCATCGAGGGAGCTCGGCTGGGAAGATGTGGCGAGTCTTGTCCCAGCGGCGCGCACCGCCTCCGACGTGCAAGCTCAGCGCTCGCGCGGCAGCCAGCATCGCAATGACGTTGCCAACGACCAGTCGCGGAACAGACAACAGGCCTTCGCGCCAGCCGTAAGCGGAGGCGGTGAAGCAGGCGCGCATGAAAACTCGCCATCCGAGCAGCGCGAAGTTGATCGTAAGGACCAAGGTCAGAAGAGGGTCCATCCTCGCCTGGACCGGCGCGCCCAGAGCCTCGGCAAGCCAGAGCTGCGACCAGAGCAGTGCCGCCGAATAAGCCGCGAGCATAAGAAGCGCGGCGAGCGGTCCCCGTCGGTCCCGCAGGCGCATCCACCGTTCGCCAAGCCCTCCGGTCCAGCCGAGACGGTCCCATCCCGTGAGCGCAATTCCGCCCAGCCAGCGAGCCTTCTGCCGGACCGATGCGCCCAGCGTCGCCGGAAAATGGCCGCGGCTGGCGACCACTCCCTTTTCGCCCGGCTCGCCCGGAATGCGCACGAACATCGTTTTGAGTCCGAGCGCGCCGAGCTTGAGGCCGAGTTCATAGTCCTCGGTCATGCTCGCTCCGGCGAACGGCTTGCCGTCCTGCATTGCGGCCAATTGAGCGAGAGGCCGGCGAGCGATCGCGCAGCCTACCCCGGCCAGGGGAATTGCGGCGCCCACCGCCTCTCGCACGACAAGCTCTTTGATGTGCGCCTCGGCAAATTCGTCGCAATAATGACCGCCGATCCAGCGCGACTGCGGGTCCGGAAGCGGCAGCACCGGGAGCTGGATCACCGCCGCGCGCTCGATCAGGCCGTCGAATATGCGCAATTCGTAGCGGTGGACCACGTCTTCCGCGTCGTGGAGCACCACCGCTTTGGCCGACCGGGCCGTTGCCAATTCGTACGCAATCAGTGCGTCGTAGAGATGGTTAAGGCAATCGGCCTTGGTTGTTGGCCCGTCCCGTTCGACTTGGACGGACTGGATACGTCCGTCTGCGACGCTCGCGATCGCCGCGGCAGTTGCGGGATCGTTGCGGTAATGGCCGACGAAGATTCGATAATCGTCATAATCGAGGCGTTCGAGCATCGACCTCAGCATCGGTGCGATGACCGTCGCTTCGTCCCAGGCGGGCACGAGGATGGCCATCAATCCCGGGTTCTTGTTGAAGACGTAATGGCAGGCGTAGCTGCGCCGGTGCCGGCGATAAACCGTCGACGCGCGCCAGATCCGCCGCCCGAAGTAGATGAAATCGACCAAAAGATCGTTCAAACCGAACAGAAGGAAGCCGGCGCCGGCGAAGAGCGCCAGCTCAGCCGCCGAACGGCTGAGTATATCTGAAATCACCACGTGAAGAACGGCGAGCGTTACAAGGTCTTCGCCGATGTTCTTAGGAAGCTCGGTCGGATCATCATGCGTTCTCCTTACGCGAATCAACTAATACCGAGCAGGTGCCGCATGGCATAGGCGTATCGAAACGACAAGTTCGGTGGGTTGATACTCCATTACGGATGTTTTGGACGGCTGATTCTAACGAGCGCGACTAAGCCAATTTTAACCGCTCGCGCGTATGGCGGATGCACAACCTTGCAACGGAGTGCGTGTGCCCATGGACGATCGGCCGAACCTGACCGAATTTTTGAGCGAAGTCAGCAGCTTCGCCGAAGACGGCGTCGCCCCGCGGCCGGCCTCGCGAGCCGAGGCGCTCAGTGCGCTGGGACAGGTGTTCGAAATCGCCGGTTCGGGCTCACAGATCCGCATGGATGCGGCGGCGCTCGCCGCTCTGCAGTCGCACTCCGATCCGTCCGTCGCAATGTCGGGCCAGGTCGGAAGTCAGGTGAAGATGGTCGTCGGCAACAATTGGCTGATCGCGAACGTCCGGACGATGAAGGCGTCGGAAGGCTCGGAGATCGTCGCCCACGTCGACTTCCTCGGCGAGGGTACCAAGGAAGCCGCCGGCTCGGTCGCGAACTTCCGCCGCGGCGTGACCCGCTATCCGATCCCCGGCAGCCCGGTCTATCCGGTTACCACCGACGATCTTCGCGACGTGTTCGCGGCCAGCGATGAGCCGCACATCGAAATCGGTACCGTCTATCCGACCGACGACATTCGCGGTGCGCTCTATATCGACCCAATGCTCGGCAAGCACTTCGCGGTGCTGGGGTCGACCGGTACCGGTAAATCGACGAGCGTCGCGCTCATTCTCCACCGCATCTCCCAGGCGAGCCCCGAGGGTCACATCGTGATGATCGACCCGCACGGGGAATATTCGGCGGCCTTCAAGAGCTGCGGCGAGATCTTCAATGTCGACAACCTGCAGCTGCCCTATTGGCTGCTCAACTTCGAGGAGCATTGCGAAGTGCTCCTGACGACGCAGGGCCAGGACCGCCAGCGCGACGCCGACATTCTCGCCAAGTGCCTTCTTGCGGCGCGAACCAAGGGCAAGGACGTCAGCCAGTACGGGAAGGTCACGGTCGACAGCCCGATCCCCTATCTTCTCGCCGACCTCAACGCGATCATCGTCAATGAGATGGGCAAGCTCGACCGTGCCGGCGATACGCTGCCGTTCCAGCGGTTGAAGACCAAGCTCGATGAGCTTCGCGCCGATCCGCGCTACACCTTCATGTTTTCCGGGATGCTGGTGTCGGATTCGATGGGAAGCTTCGTCGCGAAGCTGTTCCGTCTGCCGAGCCAGGGGCGTCCAATCTCGATCGTCGACGTTTCGGGTGTTCCGTCGGACGTCACTTCGGTCGTGGTCTCGGTGCTCGCGCGCATGGTTTTCGACTATGCGATCTGGTCGCGCACCGAAGCGCAGCGCCCGCTCCTGCTCGTTTGCGAAGAGGCGCACCGCTACGTGCCGAAGGACGAGCACACCGGCGGCCAGGCGGTTCGCAAGATCCTCGAGCGCATCGCCAAGGAAGGCCGCAAGTACGGCGTCTCGCTCGGTCTCATCACCCAGCGTCCGTCGGACTTGGCCGAAGGCGTGCTGTCACAGTGCGGCACGATTCTCTCGATGCGACTGAACAACGACCGCGACCAGGCGTGCGTGCGGGCCGCAATGCCGGAAGGCGCCCGAGGCTTCCTCGACGCGATCCCCGCTCTCCGTAATCGCGAATGCATCGTCTGCGGGGAGGGTGTCGCAATTCCCATCCGCGTCCGCTTCGACGACCTGGAGCCGGAGAAGCGCCCGGCGTCGTCCGATCCGAGCTTTGCCCGATTGTGGCGCGAGACCGGCGACGAGGCGGGCATTATCCAGCGCACGATCAAGCGCTGGCGTGGTCACGGCCGCTAGGCACGGCACGCCCAAACTCCCGCGGGTTAATCCCGATGGCCTAACGGTTCGTCCCGTCTATCCCCCAGTGAAAATCGCTGGGGACATTACCGATGCCGCAAAAGCCGTACGGAGCGAGGCTCGCGCTAGCCTCGCTGCTGCTATGCGGCTCGACGATTGCGATTGCCGCCGAACCCGAGACCCAGCCGGTAGACGCTGCCGCATCTCAGTCTGCGCCGGGCCAGGAATCGAAGCCGCCTGAGTCCGAAACAACGGCCGCGCAGCCCGCTTCGACCAAGGAAAAGTGGGAGTTCGCGACCATCGGCTATGTCTGGTTCGCGGGAGCTTGGGGCAAGACGGATCTTACCGGCCCGACCCCTCCGGTCGATTTGAAGCTTCCGTTCGGCAAGGTCCTCAAGGCCTTCAAGTTCGCCTTCATGGGTGCTGCTGAGGCCCGCCATGGGCGTTTCGTCGCCCTCGGTGACCTGACCTTCATCCATCTCGATGCTCGCCAGGGCATCGGAATCCGCGATCCCAATTTCCTCAAGGCCGAGCTGGACTCGCGCACCGCGGAGGTCACCCTTGTCGGTGGATATCGGGTCGTGAACAAAGGGCCCGTGACGGTCGATCCCCTTGGCGCCGGCCGAATGAACTTCTTCAAGACCACGCTGCAGTTGGATGGACCCAATCGAAGCGCCGAAGGATCGGTCACGAAGAATTGGCTCGACCCGCTGATCGCGGCGCGCGTCAACGCACCGCTTGGCGGCAAGTGGAGCTTCTCGACCTATGGGGACCTGGGCGGAATCATCTTCGGCTCCAAGGTTACCTGGCAGCTCGCGCCGACCGTCAGCTACCAGATCAGCCGCAAGATGAGCCTGGGGGCGGGCTGGCGTTACTACAAGGTCAACCGCGACAAGGGCGACTTCCTCTACAACGTTCACCAGAGCGGTCCCCTGATCACCTTCCGGACGGTTCTTTAGAGGACGCTGTGATGATCTTCCGCCACCGACTGGCTCTGGCCTTGTGGAGCTTGGCACTGCCGGTTCCGGCGTTGGCTCAACAAGTCGAACGCGGCGATCGGCCAATCCTCGCCATCGCTCCGACGCTCAAGAACGGCGAATATGTCTGGGCGCCGGAGCTCGCACCCGACGGACCGGGCCTCGCGATCGTCAACCTCGAAACGCAGCGACTCATACTCTTCCGCAACGGCGTGCCGATCGCCGCATCGACGATCTCCAGCGGGACCAAGGGCCACGAGACACCGACCGGCGTGTTCACCATCCTGCAGAAGCGACAGGAGCATTATTCGAAAACCTACGACAATGCTCCGATGCCCAACATGCAGCGTCTGACCTGGAGGGGCATTGCTCTCCACGCCGGCAACCTGCCCGGCTACCCGGCCTCGCACGGCTGCATCCGCCTGCCGATGAAATTCTCGTCATTGCTGTTCGGCGCAACCAACCTTGGAATGACGGTCGTGATCACGGAAGTTCCCGTCGGGCCGGAGACTTCGGCGGCGCCGGAACTCGTCGCGAGCGCAACTCAAGCCGCTCCCGCATCCTTCGCCAATGCCGCCTATCAATGGCATGCCGACCGCGGCAATGGCGGCATCGTTTCCGTCGTGGTCAGCGCGGCGGACCAGCGGGCCATCGTCATGCGGGACGGGGTCGAGATCGGATCTGCGCCCGTCCGCTATTCGGGACCGCTGACCATGCCTGTCGCCTACGTCCTCAGGGAGAGAGATGCGGCGGGCGATCATTGGCTGAAGCTCAATTATGCGGGCACCGGGGGAAGCATGGAC
>JBKPJK010000208.1:0-3738 GCA_046730635.1 Pseudomonadota bacterium
GATCAGCTACAAGCCGACCGCCGAGCCGGCGGCTTGGCCATTGTGGCTCGCTCCGCTTGCTCTGCTCGCCGCGGGTCTTTTCCTGATCCGGAGACGTATTCGAATGAAGGCGCGGGCCTGATGGGCTGGGTGATCCTGCTGGCGATGCTCGCTGTCAGCTTGGTCGCGTTTCGCCTCCTCGGCGTGCGCGGCGGTTTCCTCAAGGCTGCAGGCGCCGCCCTGCTCATCGGTGCCGCAGGCTATGCGCTCCAGGGGAGCCCAGACCTTCCTGGCGCGCCCGCACAGGCCAGCGAGGCGCGCGGCGTGCTGCCGCTCGCCGAGGCGCGCCATGCCTTCTTCGGAAGATTCACGCCCGCCGAGAGCTGGCTCACCATCTCCGAGGCGCTTGCGCGTCACGGCAATGGAGTCGACGCGGTCGGCATCCTTCAGAACGCGGTCCGCCGGTATCCTGGGGATCCTCAGCTATGGATCGGCCTCGGCAATGCCTTGGTCGACCATGCACACGGCCTGACGCCGCCGGCAGAGTTTGCTTATCGGCGCGCCGCCGAGCTTGCGCCGGGGCATCCCGCCGCGCCCTTCTTTTACGGCTTGGCGCTGGCGAGGTCCGGCGATCGGCAAGCCGCGGTCGAGATTTGGAAGCGCATCCTTGCCGACGCGCCGGCGGACGCCAGCTGGCGTCCGCTGGTCGAGCAGGGCGTCGCGACGCTTAGCGCGCCGCGCCCCGGGCGGCGCTAGGCGGCGACGGGCTCGTACTGGAGGTCGAGCGCTTCGGCGACGGCCTCGTGCCGGATCTTCCCGTCGGAAACGTTGAGGCCCGCCGCGAGGTTCGGGTCCTGCCGCATGGCCTCGTCGGCGCCGAGGTTCGCGATCTTGATCGCGAAGGGCAGGGTCGCGTTGTTGAGTGCGAAGGCGCTCGTCCGGGCGACCGCCCCCGGCATGTTCGCGACGCAATAATGGATGATGCCGTCGACTTCGTAGACCGGATCGGCGTGCGTCGTCGCATGCGAAGTCTCGAAACAGCCGCCCTGGTCGATCGCGATGTCGACGAGGACCGAACCCTTCTTCATGGTCTTGAGCATGTCGCGCGTCACCAGCTTCGGCGCTGCGGCGCCCGGGACCAGGACCGCGCCGATGACAAGCTCGGCTTCCTTGACCGCATTCGCGATCGCGGCACGCGATGCATAGGCGGTCTTGATCTGGCTCGAGAAGAACATGTCGAGCTCCGCGAGCCGTTCGTTGCTGATGTCGTAGATGGTGACGTCGGCGCGCATTCCGGTCGCCATCTGGGCCGCGTTCACCCCGGCGACGCCGCCACCGAGGATCGCGACCTTGGCCGGGGCGACGCCGGGAACGCCGCCGAGCAGCACGCCACGGCCGCCCTGTTCCTTTTCGAGATAATGTGCGCCGACCTGGACGGACATGCGTCCCGCAACCTCGCTCATCGGCTTCAGGAGGGGCAGCGAACCATTCCGACCGGTAACGGTCTCGTAAGCGATGCAGGTCGCACCGGACTTCATCAGGCCGAGGGCCTGGTCCTTGTCGGCGGCGAGGTGCAGGTAGGTGAAAAGGATGTGCCGCGGTTCCAGCATCGCGATTTCCTGCGGCTGCGGCTCCTTCACCTTTACGATCATGTCCGATGACTTGAACACGGTGGAGGCGTCCGGAAGGATCTTCGCGCCGGCCTTCTCATAAGCGCTGTCCGGGCAGTTGATGCCGTTGCCTGCGTTCGTCTCGATGAAGAGCTCATGGCCGTGAGCGACGAGCTCCGCCACGGATGCCGGGGTCAAACCGACACGATATTCATGAACCTTGATCTCTTTCGGTACCCCGATACGCATTTATTCGTTCCGCTCCGCTGATGTTGGTTTGGCGGGCCTATAGACGCGGAAATCGCTGCTGTCCTCACAGATTGCAGCGCTGGAACGGCAGTGCTACCGCCCCGACGGCCGTACAGGGGCGGGGCCGAAGTCTGTTCAGTCTGATCAAAATCGCATGAACATCACCGCGACCGGAGTTGCTGAAGCGCATCCGCCGACCGACGTCTCGCACGGTCACGCGCAGGGACCGCTGTACAAGCTGGCAATCGGCGCGGTGGGCGTGGTCTTCGGCGATATCGGTACGTCCCCGATCTATTCGTTCCGCGAGACCTTCGCCGGACATCACCCGCTGACGCCGGACCAGTTTCACATCGAGGCGGTGCTCTCGATGATCTTCTGGTCGATGATGATCGTCGTCACTCTGAAATATGTGATGATCATCATGCGGGCCGACAACAAGGGCGAAGGCGGGAGCCTCGCTCTGCTCGCGCTCATCAACCGTACGATCAGCGGGAAGAAGAAGTGGGCGAACGGCATCGTCATGCTGGGCGTCTTCGCTACCGCGCTGTTCTACGGCGATTCAATGATCACACCGGCGATCTCGGTGCTGTCGGCGGTGGAAGGCTTGACCACCGTCAACGCCGCTTTGGGGCCGTTCGTCGATCCGATCGCGATCGGTATCCTCGTCGGCCTGTTTGCTATCCAGGCGAGGGGCACGGCCAAGGTCGGGCTAATGTTCGGGCCGGTGATGCTGATCTATTTCGGTGTCCTCGCTGTCCTCGGCCTTGTCCACATCATGGATCGACCGAGCGTTGTCCTGGCCATGATCAATCCGGCGAATGCTGCGCTCTTTTTCGCCGAGGAGCCGATCCGAGCATTCCTGGCGATGGGCTCGGTGGTCCTCGCCTTGACCGGGGCCGAGGCGCTCTATGCAGACATGGGGCATTTCGGCCGCCGCCCGATCAAGGTCGCCTGGCTCTACTTCGTGCTGCCGGCATTGCTGCTCAATTACATGGGGCAAGGCGCGATGCTGCTGTCGCTGCCGCCCGGCCAGGTGGATACGCTGGTCAAGGATCCGTTCTTCTACCTCGCGTCGGATTCGATGCGGCTGCCTCTGGTTCTGATGGCGACCGCCGCGACAATCATCGCCAGCCAAGCGGTCATCTCCGGTGCATTCTCTGTGACCCAGCAGGCGATCCAGCTGGGCTTCGTTCCGCGGCTGCGCATCACGCACACGAGCGAGAGCGCCGCCGGACAGATCAACATACCCGTGGTCAACTGGGCGCTGATGACCATGGTCCTCATCCTGGTGCTCACCTTCCGCACGTCGTCAAACCTCGCGGCGGCTTACGGAATTGCCGTCACCGGGGCGATGCTGATCGACACGGTGCTGATCGCGGTCGTGCTGATGACGATGTGGAAATGGAATCGCATTCTGGCCGGTGCACTGCTGATCCTCTTCTTCGCCGTCGACCTGGGTTACTTCAGCTCGAACCTCACGAAAATTCCTGCCGGTGGGTGGTTCCCGCTGCTCGTCGGCGGACTCGCCTTCACCTTCCTCACCACCTGGGCGAAGGGCCGGCAGCTCATGATCAACCGGATGAACGAGGCGAGCCTGCCGATGGAGATTTTCATCAAGTCGGCAGCTCCGAGTGCGGCGCGAGTTCCGGGGACCGCGGTTTTCATGACCAGCTCGGCCAGCGGCGTGCCGCATGCCCTGCTGCACAATCTGAAACATAACAAGGTGCTTCACGAGCGCGTCATCCTGCTTACCGTGAGGATCGAGGATGTGCCTTACGTCACCGAAGAAAAGCGGGTCGATCAGCACGACTACGGCTCGGGCTTTTTCCGCGTCATCCTTCGCTACGGCTTCATGGAGGAGATCGACGTACCTGCGGCACTCGCACAGCTCAAAGGCTGC
>JBKPJK010000209.1:0-21624 GCA_046730635.1 Pseudomonadota bacterium
GAATTGCAGGCTGCGCTGCCGTTCGGGCGTGCCGAGTATCGAGCAAGCCTCGCCAACCAAGGGGCTCGGGAGCGCTTCGATTCGCTGATGGAGCGGGCAAGCTGCGTCCTCGAGCTTCCCGGGCACAGCCAAACCCAAGTCGATGCATATGTCATGACCGGCCGCGCAACCGTGGCTCATTGCGACCTGCTTATTGCCGTGTGGGACGGACTCCCTCCGCGCGGACGCGGGGGCACGGGAGAAGTCGTGCAGCTGGCGATCACCCGCGGCACGGCCGTGATCCATTTGCCGCTCGAGCAGGCCGCGCCGCCTCGGGTCGTATGGAGCGCGTTCGATCCGGCGGTGGTCACTCTGGCGGACGAACCCGGGGCCGAACGCCCGCTCGACCGGACGGCCATGGATGCAATGCTTCAGGGACTGTTGATGCCGCCCCCCAATCACCAGGAGCAGCAGTTCCTCAAGCGCTTCACGCGCGAGCGGTTGCGGACCGTTCGCACGCGGATTGAATACCCGCTGTTGCTGGCCGCTGTGGGGGTCGGCCGTTTTGGCGCAAAGGACTTCGCGAACAAGCATTGTGAGGCGGAAATCCGCGACGAATGGCGCCGCTATCGTGAAGGCTGCGCCGACCCCCTTCAAATCTCGGCGCCGATAGATTTGCTAGAGCAGGCCTATAGCTGGGCGGATAGGCTCGCGACGCACTTCGCCCAAACCTACCGCAGCGGTCATATTTTCAATTTCGTGCTTGGCGGAGTCGCGGTGTGCCTGGGGCTCAGCGCCTTCATGGCGCCGCATCTCAAATTCGATTTTGCCGCGTTGGAGCTGGTGATCACCTTGGCGATCATCCTCAACGCAAGCATCGGCTCGCGGAACGAGTGGCATCGCCGCTGGCTCGACTATCGCCAGCTCGCGGAGCGGCTTCGCCCAATGCGCAGCCTGAAGCTTCTCGGCATCGCCGCGCCCGACCCCCCTGGCACGCCGACCAACCCCGTACCAAGGCGCTGGATCGATTGGTACGCCAGCGGGGTCTGGCGCGCGATGGGTTGCCCGGCCGGAGCCATCGACGCAGCGCGGGCCGCCTGCCTTGGAAGGGCGATCGCCGAGTTCGAGGTCGCGCCACAGGTCGGTTATCACGAACGTCACGCCCGCCAGATCGAGATCCTAGACCGACGGCTGGAAGCGATCGGCACCGTCCTCTTCGCCGGAACCCTGATCGTGTCCGTCGCAACGCTGGTCGGACTGGCGACCGACGCGAACTACGTGAATCGCTTCGGCAATTGGTTCACGCTGGTGTCGGCCGGCTTTCCTGCGCTCGGCACTGCCGTTTTCGGAATCCGGTTCCAGGGCGATTTCGGCGGGGACGCGCTGCGCTCCATGGCGACGTCGAACACCTTGCGGCAGATCGAGGAGGAGCTCAGCCGGGACGTGAGCCTATCGCGGGCCGCCGACCTCACCGAGCAAGCCGGTCGGATCATGCTCGGCGACCTCGACGAGTGGCGGCTGGTGAACCAGCAGCGCGACCTGTCGGTCGGCTAGTCGTCCTCTCCCCAACGCCAGCGCCATCCGCCGCGGGTCGTCTTGGCGACGACGACCAGAAATGTCGCGGCGGCCGGGATCATGAGCGCCAGGGTAACCATCGGCTTGTTTCGAAACCCAATGCTTACGCCGAACGCAAAGCCCAGGAAGGCCAGGGTCAGAGCCCAGCCTTGCCAGCTGATCGGCAGCCCCGCGCCATAGCCGTAGCGCTTAGGCGCAAACCATTGGGGCTCCTCAGTCATTGCCCTTCTCCTTCGGTGGCCGGCCGCGGCGTCGCGGCGTCGGGGACTTCAATCTTACCCCTCGCGCGCTCAGCGCTTCGCGGAGCAGGCATTCCACCTGCGCGTTGACGCTGCGTAGGTCCGCGGCCGCACAGCGTTCGACGGCCGACCATAAAGCCGGGTCGACCCGCAACGGGTAAGCCTTGCGCTCGCCGTCCGGCACGAGCTGCGCCTACTGGTAGAGCGTGCCGGCGTTGATCACGGGCTGCGTGTCGCGTTCCCCGCAAAGCACGACCATCAGGTTCGAGACCATTGCGGCCCGACGCTCGTCGTCGAGCTCCACGACACCTTTCGCCGACAAGGCATCGAGCGCCATCTGGACCATCCCGACCGCGCCTTCCACGAGGGTCTGGCGCGCGGCGACGACGGCCTGCGCTTGTTGGCGACGAAGCATCGCGCCGGCAATTTCGGTCGCGTACGCTAGATAGGTGAAGCCGCATTCGTCGATGGCGATGCCGGCCACGTTCAGCCGCGCCTGCAGTTCCTTCCTGAGCTCCGCGCCCACTTCGTCGTGATTGCCGCGAAGCGTGACCTCCTGATGCGTGAAGTCGTCATAGGGATAGCAGGAACCGATGGTTCGGATTGCCGCCTCGACCTGGACCCTGACGAACTGCTTGTAATCGTCGACGACGAACAGGGCCTGCGCCGTATCGACGACGCGCCACATGATCTGAGCGGCGATGTCGATCGGATTGCCGCGCAGGTCGTTCACCTTGATCTTGTCGGAAATGAAGTTGTTGGCGCGGACCGACACCTTCTTCTTCGACATCCACGGCCAGGTCCAGCGGAGCCCTGTCATCCGGTCGGTGCCGCGATACTCTCCGAACAAAGTGATCGCCACCGCCTGATTGGGTTGAAGCATGTAGAAGCCCGGCATCACCAGGATGAATACGAGCGTTGCGACCAGCACGATACCGAGCGCCAGCATCGTCCCACCGTCACCGAGACGGTTGATTCCGTAGACGTCCACAGCGATCGCGATGAGCAGGACGATCAGCATGCCGTAGCCGTTCATCGTCGACGCGGGCCGCTCGCTGGTCGCAGTGAGTGCAATGACTTTGCCGTCTGCCACTTTTGCCTCCATAAATATGATATCATAATTATATGTAGCTAGGACCGGCGTCAACTGGCGGCGCGCGACCGTGCTCGCTAAGGGCCGTGGAATGACGGAATTTAGATGGCGTTTGGTGGTGCACGGCGGCGCGGGTTCGGAGCGGATCGCTCACGGCGGACCCGAGCATGAGGCGAGTGCGCGCGACGGTCTGGAGCAGGCGCTCGAGGCGGGATCTTCGATCCTCCAGAAGGGTGGGAATGCAGTCGACGCGGTCGAGGCCGCAGCACGGGTCCTCGAAGAAGACAGCTGCTTCAATGCGGGCCGCGGAAGCGTCTTGACCGAGAATGGCGAAGTCGAGCTCGACGCCGCGATCATGGAAGGCCGCGATCGCAACGCAGGGGCCGTGACCGGCATCAAGACGACGCGAGCGCCGATCAGCCTTGCCCGGCGCCTGATGGATCATGGGCCGCACGTCTTCCTGTCCGGCGAAGCGGCCGATCGGTTCGCCGCGGCGGCCGGCATCGAGCAGGTCGCGAACGACTTCTTCATTCTTCCAGAGCGTCGGCGCCAATTGGACGAAGCGCTGGCGGCGGGAAGCGCGGCAGACCCCATCAAGTACGGCACCATCGGCGCCGTCGCCGTCGACCTCTCGGGCAACGTTGCAGCGGCCACTTCGACGGGCGGAATCACGGCCAAGCGCTGGGGCCGCGTTGGAGATTCGCCGCTGATCGGAGCAGGGACCTATGCAGACAATCGTTCGGCAGCGGTCTCGGCGACGGGATCGGGAGAATATTTCATTCGTGCGGTCGCTGCGCACCAGCTGGCGGAGCGCATGCGGATCGGAGGCCAGTCTCTCCAGGAGGCGCTCGACGGAGTGCTGGAAGACATCCGCTTGCTCGGCGGCAAGGGGGGCTTGATCGCGGTCGCTCCGAACGGCGAAGCCGCCTGGGGCTTCACCACACCTGCTATGTATCGCGGAATGGCCGACGCGACCGGGCGGACCGTTGGGATCTATTCGGAAGAGCTCGAACGGTAAGGCAGATCCTGCCGGAGCCACTGGATCTCGCTTCCGACACCGGCGCGCTCCGCTTCGAGGAATTCGGCGACCGCTTTGCGGAACCCGCGATTGGGGATGAAGTGGGCCGAGCGAGTGACGACGGGCTCATAGCCGCGGCTGATCTTGTGCTCGCCCTGGGCTCCGGCTTGCACGCACTTCAGACCGTGCTCGATGGCCCACTCGACGGCCTGGTAATAGGACAGTTCGAAATGAAGGAACGGGACTTCGTCGATCGTCCCCCAATAACGGCCGTAGAGCGTGTCCGTGCCGACGAAGTTGAGCGCACCGGCGATCGGCTGTGAGCCGCGATACGCCAAGAACAGCAGGACGCGATCGCCCATCCGTTCGCCGACGAGATCGAAGAACTCGCGCGTAAGATAGGGGCGTCCCCACTTCCGCGATCCCGTGTCCTGATAGAATGCCCACATCGCATCCCATTCGGCGGGTCCGATGTCGGCGCCGCGGAGCGCCCGAAATTCGAGACCCTCGCGCGCCGCTGCGCGCTCCTTGCGCAGGGTCTTGCGGCGTCGGCTGGTGAGCGTGGCGAGGAAATCCTCGAAGCTGACGTAGTCGCGGTTGAACCAATGATATTGAACGCCGTGACGAATCAGCCAGCCGCGGCGCTCGCATTCCGATACGCCCGAATTGTCGATGAAGGTGATGTGCGCCGACGACATGCCGTTCTGGACGGTCACGGCCTCGATGGCTGCGAGGAGTTGCTGCGGCCGGCTCCCGAGCAGCCTCGGGCCAGGGACCGGAGTGAACGGCACCGCCACCTGCAACTTGGGATAATATTCGCCGCCCGCGCGCTCCCAGGCATCAGCCCAGCCGTGGTCGAACACATATTCGCCCTGGCTGTGCGACTTGAGAAAGGCGGGAGCCGCCGCAACCAGCCGATCGTCTTCCTCGATCAGGATCGGCGCGGGGGTCCAGCCGGTGCCCGGCCCAACGCTGCCGGATTCCTCCAGCGCAGAGAGGAACGCATGGCCGATGAAGGGATCGCCGTCGCCAAGCCGATCCCACGCGTGCGCGTTGAGGCCGGACACGCCCGAGGCGATCTTGGCGACAACTTCAGATTCGCGGTCGGCCATCGGCTTCCCAAATGAGAGCGTCGGCATGAACCATGCCTTGCGAGCGCTGTTCCGGCGTGCGGATTGTCCAGCTGTAGACGGGGATGCGCCGACGAATGCGGTCGACCCATCGCTTTCCAAGCGCCGCCCTATCGACCGCGACGAACTGCGGGTCGGCGAGCCATAGCGCCGCCCGGCGCCGCGCCCGCGAGAGTGAGTCGCGAATAACGAGTCCGCGTCGAACTTTCGGCATGTTGGATTTCAGGAGCCGCGAGACACGCGGGTCGAAGCTCATGATCCCGAATCGCCCCCCGTAGCTCTGGAGCGCCGACTTCAACGCCGGGCTCCAACGCCAGATGTCCCGCTCGACCTTCACTTCCAGCAACACCGGCACGCGCCGATCGACCATGGCGACGAGACTTTCGAGCGTGGGGATCGGATTTTCACCGACGCGCAATCTCGACAATTCTTTCCAGCTGCTGTCGCCGATTTTTAGCGGGCTCCCGCAGATCCGAACGGCGTCCGAATCGTGGAAAACCACGACCCGATTGTCGGCCGTGAGTCTGAGATCGCATTCGATTCCGCAGCCGAGTTCGAGGGCGCCGGCAAAGGCGGCCAGACTGTTTTCCGGAAAGCCGGGGCCGTAGTGCAGGCCCCGGTGTGCAAAACCGAGCGGACCCGGATCGAGCGGATCAGGCTTTGACCGCGACAATCGCATCCACTTCGACGGCAACGCCGAGCGGTAGGACGGCCACGCCGACCGCGCTGCGAGCGTGCCGGCCGGCTTCGCCGAACACGTCCTGCATCAGCTCCGACGCGCCGTTGGCGACCTTAGGCTGCTCGGTGAAGCCCGGCGCGCTGTTCACGAAGACGCCGAGCTTCACGATCCGCTCGACTCGATCGAGCGAGCCGAGGGCGGCCTTGATCTGGGCAAGCAGCATGATTCCGCAGCGGCGTGCGGCCTCGATTCCGCGGTCGAGATTCACGTCTTCGCCGAGACGACCGAGAATCAGCTTCCCATCCTCGCCGAAGCTGATCTGCCCGGAGATGTGCAGCAACCCGCCGTGCTCGACGGCGGGGACGTAGGCCGCCACCGGTGCTGCCGGCTGCGGGAGGGTGATGCCCAGTTCGGAAAGTTTCTGGTCGATGCTCATGGCCGTTGCCCCAAGCACTCGGGCAGCTTCGAATCAAGCCTCACGATTGACGGTGAAGCCGGCCCAGCTCTGACTCACCGGCATTAGCTCGATGGTATTGATGTTGAGGTGCGGCGGCAGATTGGCGAGCCACCAAAACAACTCAGCATGATCCTCCGGAGTCATCGGATTCATTCCGGAATAGAGCTTGTCCGACGCCTCCTGATCGCCGCCCGTGCGCACGAGGGTGAACTCGGTCTCGGCCATACCCGGCTCGACCGAGGTCACGCGCACGCCGGTTCCCGCGAGGTCGCAGCGCAGGTCGAGCGAAAATTGCCGGACGAACGCCTTCGTCCCCGCGTAGACCGCTCCGCCCTTGTAGGGGTAGGTGGCCGCGACCGATGCGAGATTGATGATCTGGCCCCTGCGTTCGATCAGCTTCGGCAACAGCACTCGGGTCAACGCAACGAGACCGGTGACATTGGTTTCGATCACCTGCTCGATGCGGTCCCAGTCCGTATCGGGCAGCGGATCGGTCGGGGGTGCCAGGCCCGCGTTGTTGAGCAGCAGATCCACGTCGCCCCACGGTGGCGACAGTTGAGCAAGGCTTTCGACGGCTTCACGGTCCCGCATGTCGATCTCAAGCGGGAGGAACGCATCGCCAAGCTCCTCCTGCAGCTCGCGCAGCCGGCCCGCGCGGCGGCCGGTGCCGATCGCGTTCCAGCCTCCGTGGATGAAACGCTTCGCCGAAGCGCGTCCGAAGCCCGCCGTCGCCCCGGTAATCAGGATGGTCTTGGTCATGTTGCGCCTTCGATCTGCCGGCGCGCTTCTACGAGCGCCTCGGGCTTAACTCCAACCTCTTCGCACACCGCGACCAGATCGGGCTCGTGGGCTTCGAGGAACGCGATCAGGCTTGCGAGCAACGCCGGCTCGTTGGCTCTGCGACGCAGCTCGTCTGTCTCGATTCCGGTCAGGGCGAGGAACCGTTGCCCACGCCGTTCGTCGGATACGGTCGCGGCAAGCGCGGCAAGCGCGAGAGCATAGGGGTCGTTTGGCGTCTGGAGCGGCACCGCCTAGACAGCCAGATGAACGGGCAAAGGAAGCATTTTGGCCAAGATCCTGATCGTCGAGGACAACGCCCTCAACATCAAGCTGTTCTGCGATTTGCTCGCAGCACATGGCCATGAGCCGGAAGCGGTGACCGACAGCCGGTTCGCCCTCGACGCGGCGCGGCAGTTTTCGCCCGACCTGGTGATCACCGACATCCAGCTGCCCCATGTGAGCGGGCTCGATCTGATTCGCATGTTGCGGAAGGACGAGGAGCTGCACGAAGTGCCGATCATGGCCGTCACCGCTTATTCGACGGCCGAGGACGAAGAGCGCATCCGTGCCGCCGGTGCGCAGGCCTACGTCTCGAAGCCGATTTCGGTGGTGAGATTCGCAGAGACCGTAGACCAGCTGCTTCAGAAAAGCAGCGATGAGCCCGAGATCGACGATCCGCAAAGCGAGGCGAATGACGAAGATGAAAGCCCAGGCCCGACCGAGGCGGGGGGCGAGGAGTCGTAATTCGGCTCCTGCCAGGGCAGGAATGCAGGCCGTCTTGGGATCAGCTGAATCCCGGGTCCGGGTAAGGATCCGAGCGACGATCGCTCAGCTCGTTACTTGATCTTGGCTTCCTTGAACTCGACGTGCTTGCGCGCGACGGGATCATACTTGCGGAAGCTGAGCTTCTCGGTCTGGGTGCGCGGGTTCTTCTTCGTAACGTAGAAGAAACCTGTGTCGGCGCTGCTGACGAGCTTGATCTTGACGGTTGCCGGCTTGGCCATCGGGCAAGTCCCAAATGCTAGAAAAAAGAAAAGCGGCTTCCCGCCGCTCACGTGTGGCGCCAATGACGCAGAGCCCCCGAATTGTCAACCGACACAGTGTTGTAACCTGCTCTTAACCCCGTTGAGCGACCCTCCGTTAAATCAGGAGGGACGATGCGATGGCCACGGATCCGCTCGCCAAGGTGAGGAAGGACGTGGCGCTGCGCGTCGCGGAGATCCGCGATGGCGGTACTCGTCTCTCACCAACCGATCTTCACGCCCGGATGGAAGCGATCCGCAGCCTTGCCGCGATCCACGGCCTCGCTGCCCTTGAGGGTCTCGCTCGGCATTCGGCTCAGCTCGCGCTGCTGCCAGGACACCGCGTCTCGCTCCAATCCTGTCTCGAGCATGTCGACGAAGCACTCGACAGCCACTCGGACGGAGACCGCACGGCCATCCTCGCAGCGCTGGCGGTCCGGCTGCACTGACACCTTAAGGCCGTTGGTGCATTAGAGGCGCAATGCGCGCCTTTTCGCAGCTGCTCGACGATCTCGTCTACACGCGCTCGCGCAATACCAAGCTGCAGCTGATCGGAGACTATCTCAAGGAGACGCCGGACCCCGACCGCGGGTTTGGCCTCGCCGCCCTGACGGGAACGCTAGACATTCCGCACGTGAAGCCTGCAGCCGTCCGCGGCTTGGTCGAGGAGCGGATCGACCCGGTGCTGTTCTACATGAGCCGCGACTATGTCGGCGATACCGCGGAAACCATCTCTTTGCTCTGGCCGAAGCGGAGCGGCGAACCCCCCGAGATCGACGATGCCACGCTCAGCATCTCAAACGTCCTCTCACAGCTTCGCTCCGCGTCCAAACTCGAGGCGCCTCGAGTGCTTGCTGCGATGCTCGACCATCTCGATGCTTCCGGACGGTACGCGCTTCTGAAGCTCGCGCTCGGTGAGCTTCGTGTCGGGATCAACGCACGACTGGCGAAGCAGGCACTGGCTCAAGCGTTCGGGCTCGAGGTCGAGGCAGTCGAGGAGGTGTGGCACGGGCTTCGCCCTCCCTTCGCCGAGCTGTTCGACTGGGCGGAAGGCCGCGCCGAGCAGCCGACGGCGCGTGACGTGCCGATCTTTCGGCCCTTCATGCTCGCCCACCCGCTCGAAGAAACCAAGGTCTCGCTCGACGACTATGCAGCGGAGTGGAAGTGGGACGGGATTCGGGTCCAGCTCGTCCATGCGGGCGGCGAAACGCGCCTGTTCAGCCGGACGGGTGACGATGTTTCCGGAAGCTTTCCCGACGTCGCCGAAGCGTTTCGAACTCCGGCCGTCCTCGACGGCGAGCTCCTCGTGCGCGGCGAGGCTCAAGGTTCCGGCCTTGAGGTCGAATCGGCCGCTAGCTTCAATGCGCTCCAGCAGCGGCTCGGTCGAAAGAATGTCAGCCAGAAAATGCTCGGGGCCTATCCGGCGTTCGTCCGGCTCTACGACATCCTGTTCGACGCCGAGCAGGACCTGCGCGAACTGCCGTGGCAGCAGAGGCGCGTTCGCCTCGAGAAGTTCGCGGTGAAGCTCGACCCCCAGCGCTTCGACGTTTCGCGTCTGATCGAGGCCGAAAGCTTCGAGCAGCTCGAGGATTTGCGGCTCAACGCACGCGACGTCGCGATCGAAGGCATCATGCTCAAGCGGCGCGACAGTGCTTACGTCGCCGGTCGCCGCACGGGTCTCTGGTACAAATGGAAACGCGATCCGCTGACGGCCGACTGCGTGTTGATGTACGCCCAGCGGGGATCGGGAAAACGATCGAGCTATTACAGCGATTATACGTTCGGCTGCTGGGCGGAGGGCGGCGAGTTGCTGCCTGTCGGCAAAGCCTATTTCGGCTTCACCGACGAGGAGCTGAAGTGGCTCGATCGCTGGATCCGCAGCCACACGGTCCAGCGGTTCGGGCCGGTGCGCGAGGTTGAGAAGTCCTTGGTGCTCGAGGTTGCGTTCGATTCAATTCACACGAGCACGCGGCACAAATCCGGTCTCGCAATGCGCTTCCCGCGCATCAGCCGCATCCGCATCGACAAACCGGCGAACGAGGCCGACCAAGTGGCGACCCTGGCGGCGATGGTAACTTGATGCCCTCGCGCTAACCGCTAATCCTCTCGCCCTTCGAGAGAGGGGATCTCATGCTGAATCATCTGCTTGCCGGCGCGGCGGCGCTGGCAACGGCCACTGCGGCCCACGCCGAAACCTATGCGATTCAGGCCGGCCGCCTGATCGTCGACGCCGCGCAGGCCGAGCGCGGACCCTCGACGGTCGTCGTCGAGAACGGCCGTATAACGCGCATCGACAACGGGTTTACCGCGCCGGCGGGAGCGATCGTGGTCGACCAACGTACCCGGACCGTGCTGCCAGGCATGACGGACGTCCACGTGCACCTGACGCAGACGTCGGGAACGCCCTGGTACAGCTACTTCACGCAGAAATATTCCGTCCCCTATGGCACCACGCTTGGCCTGACTCATGCGCTCGAGATGGCGCAGGCCGGCTTCACGACGGTGCGCGACCTCGGGGGGGATACGAGCTCCGTCATCGCCGTCCGGGACGCCGTTGCCGAAGGTCGCTTTCCGGGACCGCGAATCAAGGTCTCCGGCGACCCCTTGTCGATCATCGGCGGCCATGCCGATGAAGCGACCGGCCTCCCTCCGGAACTCGCCACCGCGGTGAACGAAGCACACCTCAATCCCTCCGTCTGCACCGGCGTCGAAGAGTGCCAAAAAGTGGTGCGCAGGTTGGCAGCTGCGGGTGTCGACGTGATCAAGGTCATGGCGACGGGGGGTGTGCTGGATCCGGGCGCGATGGGCCTCGAGCAGCATTTCACCGATGCCGAGCTCAAGGGCATAGTCGACATGGCGCACGCGATGCATCTCAAGACGGCGGCCCATGCGCATGGCGCGAGGGGCATCCTCGCCGCGACCAACGCCGGGATCGATTCGATCGAGCACGGGACCTTCCTCGACGAGGCGGGCGCCCGCGCGATGAAGGCACACGGCACGTATTATTCGGCGACCTTGCTCGCATTCAGCGGCGTCAATTCGCTGCTCGGCACGGGGAAGCTCACGCCGGCCATGGAAGCGAAGACGCGTGAAACCTTGGGAGTATGGGGCAAGGGCCTCAACCTCGCCTACCGCACCGGCGTGAAGATCGCGCTCGGCACCGACAGCGCCGTCGCTCCGCACAATCAGGCCAACAAGGAGGTGGAGCTGATGGTGACCAAGGGCGGCATGACTCCGCGCGACGCGCTGATCGCAGCCACCAAGGGCGGCCCCGACCTCATGAACCTATCCGCCGAAACCGGGACTCTCGATCCCGGGAAGTCCGCCGACCTGATCGCGGTCGATGGCGATCCGTTGCTCGATCCGAGCGCTGTCCAGCGCGTCGCTTATGTCATGGTGGAAGGTCGGCCGATCCCGATGAAAGGACAATGATGCGTTCGTCTTTGCTTGCCATTGCGATTGCGCTCGGCGCTCCCGCTCTTGCGGCCGATCAGGCCGCTCCCGCGGGGGACGTTCCCCCGAAGGACGTGAAGGCCGAGGCCCCGAAGGAGGACAAGGACGTCGTCAAGGCGAGCGTGGAGGAAGACGCGCAGGCCGTTCGCCGATCCATCTCGCTTCGCGGGCACACGCTTGGATACACGGTCACTCCCGGGCACCTTACGATCCGCAACGACAAGGGTGAGCCGACGGCGAGCATGTTCTACGTCGCCTACACGATCCCGAGCCCGCGGCCGCGACCGGTCACCTTTCTCTTCAACGGGGGCCCGGGGTCCTCGACGATGTGGCTGCACATGGGCTCGTTCGGGCCAGTGAAGGTCGACGCCTCCGCTCCGGAGACGATTGCCGGACCGCCGTTCCGCTACGGGAGCAACCCGGACACGTTGCTGGACGTCACCGACCTGGTATTCATCGACGCGCCTACCACGGGCCTGTCGCGCGAGGTCGCCAAGGCCGAGCCGAAGGACTTTTTTGGGGTCGACAAGGACCTCGACGCCTTTACCCGAACGATCCAGCGCTACCTTACCAAATATCAGCGCTGGAACAGCCCGAAGTTCATCATCGGCGAAAGCTACGGCACGACGCGCGCGGCGGGTCTCGCCAATTCCTTGCTCGACGCCGGCGTGCAGTTGAACGGCATCGCCTTCGTATCGACCGTGTTCAATTTCGCCGACTTTCAGGGCGACCAGTCGCTGGTGAACTTCCTTCCGACCTACGCCGCCGACGCCTGGTACCACGGCAAGATCGCCTCGAAGCCACCGCTCGAAGCCTTCATCCAGCAGGCGCGCGAGTTCGCGAGGGGCCCCTATGCCCTGGCGCTGCAGAAGGGGAACGGGCTGGGCGAGCAGGAGAAGCAGTCGGTCGCCCAGCAGATGGCGCAGCTGACCGGACTGTCGGCCGACTACATTCTCCGTTCGAACCTGCGCGTTCAGCCGGATCGCTTCCGTCGCGAGCTCCTCCGCGACCGGCACCAGATCATCGGGCGAATCGATTCGCGCTATGTCGGGACCGAGCCCGACAATGTCGGCGAGGGCACCGACTATGATCCGCAGGGAAGCGCGATCACGGGAGCCTTCGTGGCTGCGCTGAACGATTATCTATTC
Source organism: Pseudomonadota bacterium (assembly GCA_046730635.1). Classification (GTDB taxonomy): domain Bacteria; phylum Pseudomonadota; class Alphaproteobacteria; order Sphingomonadales; family Sphingomonadaceae; genus Sphingomicrobium. Next base: position 12,574 of record JBKPJK010000209.1, read on the forward strand.
CGCGACCTCGGCTACAAGAGTCCGCTCACCTATCGCCCCAACAACTACGGCGCGGTGTTCGGCGAGAATCCGTGGGAGTTCACGCACAAGGCACCAAGCGGACGCCAGCAGATCGCCGACACTAGCGACGATCTGGCCAGCGCGATCCGGCAAAATCCGCGGATGAAGATCCTGTCGGTGAACGGCTACTACGATCTGGCGACGCCGTTCCACGGGGCGGAATATGAGTTCCAGCACATGGCTTTGGAGCCGCAGCTGCAGGCGAATATCCGCTACACTTACTATCCTGCGGGTCACATGATGTACATCGACCCGGTCTCCTCGCGTCAGCTGAAGGCCGACTTGGCCGGCTTTTACGCCAGCGCGATGTAGCAAAAGAAAGAGCCGGCGGAGTTTCCCCCGCCGGCTCCTCGCCCCCTAGGTGAAGGATCGCCTAGCTAGCAGGCTGAAGATTGACCGCGGCATATTTGCCCCGACGGTCGACCTCCAGCTCGAACTCGAGCCGATCGCCTTCGTTGAGCGTCGGCATCCCTGCGCGCTCGACGGCAGAGATGTGGACGAACGCGTCCGGCTGCCCGTCATCGCGCTGAATGAAGCCGAAGCCCTTCATGGAATTGAAGAACTTGACCGTTCCCGTCGCTTTTTCTCCGGTCAGCTGACGCTGCGGTCCGCCGGCGCCGCCAGCACTTCCGCCGCCGCCGCGCTCGACCGGCATCGGGTCGCCCTCGATTCGCAGGTTGGTTGCGGAGATGCGCCCACCGCGGTCGACGAGCGTAAACTCAAGCGGCTGGCCGTCGGCCAGGTCCGTGAGGCCCGCCTGCTCGACTGCGGAGATGTGGACGAACACATCCTCACCCCCATCATCGCGAACGATGAAGCCGAATCCCTTCTGCGGGTTGAAGAACTTTACGACGCCCTTGCCTTCGCCAACGACCTGGGGCGGCATTCCGCCACCGCCGCCGCCGCGAAAACCGCCGCCGCCACCGCCGCGAAAGCCACCGCCCCCGCCGCCGTAACCGCCGCCGCGGTCGCCATAGCCGCCACCGCCGCCGCCGCCGCCGAAGCCGCCGCGGTCGCCATAACCGCCGCGTCCACCGCCGCCGCCGTAGCTGCTACGATCCTCGAAACCGCCACCGGCAAATTCGCCGAAATTGTTATCACCGCCAAAATTGTCGCGCTTGTCGCGGCCGCGGCCGCCGCGATCCCCCTTGCGCCCTCTGTCGAAACCCATGCTTGTCCAAACTTCCGTGAGCCCGCAATGACTTAGAACCAACGCGCTTGGGCCCCACGCGCAACCGGTCAAGGCACGTGTTTTACTCACGCACCGTCCGTACCCTTACCTCAAAAATCTCACATGGCCTAGTTTGATTCCGCTGAGGGCTGGCAAGGGGGGCAAGGAGCGGACTAAAGCAGGGGCTAAAGCCTTGCGCAGGAGTAACAATGGCGGTCCATTTTCACGAGGAAGACCTGCCGTCGGACGTGGTGTTCGCCGATGGTCCGATCGCAGTGGACACGGAGGCCATGGGGCTGATTCCCGGCCGCGACCGACTCTGCCTCGTGCAACTATCCGACGGCAAGGGCGACGAGCATCTCGTGCGGTTTCGAATCGGAAGCGACTATGCCGCGCCCAACCTGAAGGCGCTGCTGAGCAACCCGGACCGCTTGAAGCTCTACCATTTCGCGCGCTTCGACGTCGGAATCATGCAGGCCTATCTCGGGATTATGGCCGCGCCGCTTTACTGCACGCGTACCGCATCGCGCCTCGTCCGGACCTACACCGACCGCCATGGCCTCAAGGATCTGGTCAAGGAATTGCTAAACGTCGATCTGTCGAAGCAGCAGCAGACGAGCGACTGGGGAGCGGACGAACTTTCCGACGCGCAGCGCGAATACGCAGCCAGCGACGTGCGATACCTTCATGCGCTGAAGCAAAAGCTGGATGAGCGCCTCGAAAGGGAAGGCCGCGTGCCGCTGGCCCAGGCCTGCTTCGATTTCCTTCCTGCACGCGCCTTGCTCGATATCGCCGGCTGGCCCGAACAGGACATCTTCGCACATGACGGCTGATGGCTGAGATAGCGAGCACCCGGCGCAAGCAAGTCTGGGCCGTCCCTGGAAGCGCCCACGACCGGCTGGTCCGCTGGTCGAAGATCCTCCTTCCCAGCGCTGTCGGGGTGCTGATCGCCGTTCTGACGCTGGCTCCGCTGGGGAAGAAGGGGGACGTCAGCTTCATCCTCGACAAGAAGAAGGTCGAGAATGCGCATGAACGGATGCGGGTCGAGGAAGCTCGCTACACCGGCACCGACGACAAGGGTCAGCGCTTCCTGATCGTTGCCAACAATGCGATCCAGCCGAGCTCCGACGTGCCGATCGTCAACATCAATGGGATGTTCGCGCAGCTCGACCACCCGCCTGCGCCATTGATGATCGGCGCCAACAAGGGCCGCTACAATCTCGACACGCAGAAGATCCTGATCGACGGACCGGTGAGGGTTACCGGCGGCGACGGTTATCGCCTCGCGACTCGCGACGTCACCGTCGACATGAAGCAGCGTCAGATGCAGAGCGCAGGCCCCGTCTCGGGCGCAATGCGGCTGGGACAGTTCCAGGCGGGTCAGCTGAAGGCCGATCTCGGGAGCCGGACCGTCGTGCTCGACCGCGGTGCTCGCTTGAAAATCGTGCAAGGGGCCGTCAGATGATGGATGTGCGTTCGACTGGCATCATCCTTGCAATAAGCATCGCGGCGGCAGCGACGGGAGCTTTGGCACAAAGCCAACAACAGGGCACATCCGCTTTGAAGGGCCATAACAGCAATGCGCCCGTCGATGTCACTGCGGATCGGATCGAAGTGCAGGACCGCGCCGATCGCGCCATCTTCGCCGGCAACGTTCACGCGACGCAGGCCGAGATGACGCTCGATACCGAGCGGCTGACGGTCGCCTATTCCAACAAGCCGGGCGGGGCGGGATCGACTGCCGGCGGCGTGCAGATCCATCGCCTCGACGCGGCCGGCGGGGTCGTGGTCCACAGCCCGTCCGAAACGGCCAAAGGCGACTTCGGGATCTACGACCTGGACCGCAAGCTCATCACCCTGATCGGCAACGTCCAGCTCACGCAGCGCAACAATGTCGTCAACGGGCAGCGGCTGGTGATCAATCTCGATTCCGGCCGCGCCGTCGTCGACGGGGGACCGCCGGGTGTGAACCAAAGCGGCGGCCGGGTCACCGGCCACTTCACCGTCCCGCAAAAGAACGGAAGCTGAGCTAAGGGCATGAACGAAGCGGCGACCTTCGCGCGCCCGTCAGCCGAGGTACAGCAGCCCATCGACGGGCTCGAAGTGCGATCGATCGCGAAGGCCTACGACCGCCGCGCCGTCCTCCACGATGTGTCGCTCGACGTTCATCGCGGCGAGGTCGTCGGGCTGCTCGGGCCGAACGGGGCCGGCAAGACCACTTGCTTCTATTCGGTCATGGGGTTGGTGAAGCCCGACAGCGGCCGGATCTTCCTTGACGGACAGGACATCACCGACCTGCCGATGTACCGCCGGGCGATCCTCGGCCTCGGCTATCTGCCGCAGGAAACGTCGATCTTTCGCGGACTGACCGTCGAAGAGAACATCCTCTCCGTGCTCGAGGTTTCGGAGGCCGATCGCCATGCGCGATACGAGCGGCTGGAGCGTTTGCTCGGCGAGTTCGGACTGACCGGCCTGCGCGACTCGCCGGCGATGGCGCTTTCGGGCGGCGAACGCCGGCGTTGCGAGATCGCTCGAGCGCTCGCTGCCGAGCCGTCGATCATGCTTCTCGACGAGCCCTTCGCCGGCATCGATCCCATTTCCATCGCTGACATTCGCGACTTGGTGAGGGAGCTGAAGCAGCGCGGCATCGGCGTCCTGATCACCGACCACAATGTCCGCGAGACGCTCGACATCGTCGACCGCGCCTGCATCATCTACGATGGTCAGGTCCTGTTTGCTGGTACTCCCGATGCGTTGGTCGCCGACCCAGAAGTCAGGCGCCTGTACCTCGGCGAGAGCTTCGCGCTGTAACGGACGATCGGTCCCGTGGGACTCGGGCCTTCCCTAAGCATCCGCCAAACGCAGGCGCTGGTTCTCACGCCGCAGCTGCAGCAGGCGATCAAGCTGCTGCAGCTCAGCAATCTCGAACTCGAAGCCTATATCGCCGAGGAGTTGTCCAAGAACCCGTTGCTCGAAGCGCGTTCGGGTGAAGAGGACGGGGATCAGGCACCCTCGCCTGCCGCAAGCGAGGAGGTCGAGGGGGATGAAGCTGCGGAAGATCCGGGGGCCGACGACCTGATCCGAGGGCAGGCCGAGGACGACCGTCCGCTCGACGTCGATTGGACCGCGGAAGCTTTGGAGACGGACAGCTTCTCCGACGTCGTGACGTCATCCGGCGGCGACGAAGCCTTTGATTTCGACCGGATTCAATATTCCGCAGCATCCCTCGCCGAACATCTGATCGACCAGCTTCACGGTCAGTCCGGCGACGTCGGCGACCTGGCTCGGATCATCGCGGAGACGGTGGACGAGACGGGCTACCTGACCGTTCCGCTGGATAACATTGTCGACCTTACCGGAGCGCCCGCCCAGCTGGTCGAGCAGGCCTTGCAGATCGTCCAGGGGCTGGAGCCTCCTGGCGTCGGCGCCCGTTCGCTCGCCGAATGTCTCGCGCTGCAAGCGAAGGCGGTCGATCGCTACGACCCAGCGATGGCGCGGCTGATCGACAATCTCGAGCTTCTCTCGAAGGGCCGCCTCACCGACCTCAAACGTATTTGCGGCGTGGATGATGAGGACCTCGCAGACATGATCCGCGAGCTGCGCTCCTACGACCCGAAGCCAGGCTGCCAATTCTCCGGCGCTTCTATCGAAGAGGTCACGCCCGACGTGTTTGTTCGCAAGATTCGTGGCGGTTATTCGGTCGAGCTCAACCAGACGACCTTGCCCAGACTCCTAGTCAATCGCCGCTATTATCAGGAATTGAAGTCCGGCCCGCAGGACAAGGCATCGAAGGCGTGGCTCAGCGAATGCCTCCAGACCGCGAGCTGGCTGGTCAAGGCGCTCGACCAGCGCGCCCGGACCATCGTCAAGGTCGTGTCCGAGATCGTGAAACGCCAGCAGGGCTTTTTCGACCGCGGCGTGTCGGCGATGAAGCCCATGACCTTGCGCGAAGTCGCAGAAGCGATCGAAATGCACGAATCGACGGTCAGCAGGGTCACCTCGAACAAATATCTGCTGTGCGACCGCGGGCTCTTCGAGCTCAAATATTTCTTTGGGTCCGGCGTCCAGTCGGCCGAGGGTGACGGCGCTGCGGCGGAAGCGGTGAAGGCTGCGATCAAGGAAGTGATCGAAGCGGAGACGGACATCCTCAGCGATGACGCCATCGCGGCATTGCTCAAGCAACGCGGCTTCGACTGCGCTCGCCGCACCGTCGTCAAATATCGCGAGGCGATGGGGATCGGCTCGTCGATCCAGCGGCGGCGGATGCGGAAGATCGCGGGCTAGGCGGAGACTCTCGCCCAGATCGGAAGATGGTCCGACGCTCGCCGGGCCGTCGGGCTCATGTGCACTCCGGCAGCTTCGATATTGAGGTCCCTGTGGACGATGATCCGGTCGAGCGGCGCGACCGGATGGCGAGCGTGAAAGCTCGGTCCGGTCGGAGCGATACGGAAGTCCCGTCCCAGATCGTTCAGGCAGCCGGCCGCCGTGCGCCATTCATTCGTGTCGCCCATCAGCACCGTCGGCATCTTGTGCGGACGCCTTGCGACCGCCTGGAGAATCGAGCGCATCTGGCGCTTTCGCCACAGCCCGGAAAGATCGAGGTGCATGCCGACGACGCGGAGCGGGCGGTCGTGGATCAGCAGCTCGGCGATCACCGCGCCGCGCGGCTCCAGCGTTGGGAGCTCGAGCGCGGCGCAATCGAGCACCCCGACATGCTCCTTCACCAAGATCGCATTGCCATGCCAGCCGATGTTCCGCGTATTCACCTTGAGCAGCCGATCGGTATGCTTCCGCACCTTTTCGAGCGTGCGCTTGTGCTTCACGCCGAGATGGACCGGCTTGTACATGCCGTGACTGTCGATCAGCTCGTGCGGAACCGTCGACCCTCGTCCGCCGACGCGCTTGTCGGCCTCCTGCAGCGCAACCACGTCGGCGTCGATTTCCTGCAGGACCTGCAGCACGCGATGCGGATCGCGCCGGCCGTCCAAGCCAACGGCTTTGTGCATGTTGTAGCTGGCGAGGGTGATGCAGTGACTCACGCCAGCGCCAATAGCCGTTGGTCCTGAATGGTTCCTAGACGTCGAGGTTCGCGACGCTCAGCGCATTATCCTGGATGAACTCGCGCCGCGGCTCGACGACGTCGCCCATGAGGCGAGTGAAGATCTCGTCGGCAACGTCGGCTTGGGCGACCTCGACCCGAAGCAGCGAGCGGTTCGCCGGATCGAGCGTCGTCTCCCACAATTGCTCGGCATTCATCTCGCCGAGGCCCTTGTAGCGCTGGATCGACAGGCCCTTCCGCCCGGCGGCAAGCACCGCGTTGAGCAGGTCCGAGGGGCGGGTGACCGGGACGGGCTTGCCCTTCGTATCGGCCGCCGCCTCCTCGGCAACGTCTTCGCCCTCGGCGGATTCGGCTGTCGGCTCCTGCTCGACGGCCGCGCCCTTCTTCAGGGTGCGCAAGGTCGAGGGCTTGGCGTAAGCGGCCGCCTGCTCTTTCGCGAGCGCGTCGAGCTTCCGGGCCTCCGCTGAAACGAGGAAGCTGGGCTCGATGATGTGGGCGTCCGTGACTCCGCGCCACAGCCGCTTCAACAGATAGCCGCCCTCGGCGGACAGCTCGCCCGACCATTCGGCCTCGGCGTCGCCCACGCCGAGCCACTCAGCGACCTTGGCGATCGCCTTAGCCCTGCCATCCTGGTCGAGATTGGGCTTAAGCGCGCCGTTGATGGCCAGGGCCTCGACGAGCGTCGGATCGTACTTGCGAGGCGCATAACGCATCAAGGTGCGCATCCGGCGCGCGTGATCGACCATCGTCTTCAGGTCGTTCCCGCTGCGCTGGCCTTCCGGCGTATCGAGCACGAGGCCTTCGAGGCCCGCCTCCTCGAGATAGTCGTCGAGCGCGGCATCGTCCTTCAGATAGACCTCAGACCGGCCGCGGCTAACTTTGTAGAGCGGCGGCTGGGCAATGAAGAGATGCCCGGCTTCGATAAGCTGCGGCATTTGCCGGTAGAAGAAGGTTAGCAGAAGCGTCCGGATGTGCGCTCCGTCGACGTCGGCGTCCGTCATGATCACGATCTTGTGATAGCGGAGCTTCTCGAGGCTGAATTCCTCGTGCCCGATCGACGTTCCGAGCGCCTGAATCAAAGTGCCGATTTCCTTCGAGCCGAGCATCCGGTCGAAGCGCGCGCGCTCGACGTTGAGGATCTTGCCCTTCAAGGGAAGGATCGCCTGGTTGTGACGGTTGCGCCCCTGCTTGGCTGAGCCGCCGGCGCTGTCGCCCTCGACGAGGAACAGCTCGCTGAGAGCCGGGTCGCGCTCCTGGCAGTCGGCAAGCTTGCCCGGCAGCGACGCGATTCCCATCACCGACTTACGGCTCGCCTCGCGCGCCTTGCGCGCGGCTTCGCGCGCAGCAGCGGCGTCGATCACCTTCTGGATGATCGAGCGCGCATCGCCCGGATGCTCCTCGAGCCACTCGCTCATCTTGTCGCTCATCAGGCTTTCGAGGGGTTGGCGGACCTCGGAACTGACGAGCTTGTCCTTGGTCTGGCTGCTGAACTTCGGGTCCGGAAGCTTGACCGAGACGATCGCCGTCAGCCCTTCGCGCATGTCCTCGCCGGTCAGCGTGACCTTCTCGCGCTTCAACATGCCCGACTTCTCGGCATAATTGTTGATCGTCCGGGTCAGCGCCGCCCGGAACGCGGCCATGTGCGTCCCGCCGTCGCGCTGCGGGATGTTGTTCGTGAACGGAAGGACGTTCTCGTAATAGCTGTCGTTCCATTCGAGCGCGACGTCGATGCCGATGCCGTCCCGGACCGCGGAGATCGCGATCGGCTCGGGGAACAGCGCGGTCTTGGCGCGATCCAGCCACTTCACGAAGGCCGAGATCCCGCCCTCGTAGTAGAGCTCGTGCTCGACCCGCTCGTCGTGACGCGCGTCGACCAGGAGCAGCCGCACGCCGGAGTTTAGAAAGGCGAGTTCGCGGTAGCGGTGCTCGAGCTGCTCGAAATCGAAGTCGGTGATCTTGAAAGTCTCGGGGCTGGGCAGGAAGGTGACGCGCGTCCCCTTCTTGCCTTCCGGCGCCGGGCCGACGACCTTGAGAGGCGCTTCGGCATCGCCGTGGCGGAAGCGCATGAAATGCTCTTCGCCGTCGCGCCAGATGGTGAGGTCGAGCCATTCGGAGAGTGCATTGACAACGCTGACCCCGACGCCGTGCAGGCCGCCCGAGACCTTGTAGGCATTGTCGTCGGACGTGTTCTCGAACTTACCGCCGGCGTGGAGCTGGGTCATGATGACCTCGGCCGCCGACACGCCCTCTTCCGCGTGAATCCCGGTCGGAATCCCGCGGCCGTTATCTTCGACGGTGACGGAGCCGTCCGGATTGAGCTGGATCAGGATCCGGTCGCAGTGGCCGGCGAGCGCCTCGTCGATCGCATTGTCCGAAACCTCGAACACCATGTGGTGGAGGCCTGAGCCATCGTCGGTATCGCCGATGTACATGCCGGGCCGTTTGCGCACTGCGTCGAGGCCCTTCAGCACCTTGATGCTGTCGGCGCCGTAGGAGTTCTGATTGGGGTCGGTTGCCATAGTCGAGATATAGGGATTTCGGCCGAGAAGTCACGCGTGCGCGCACGCGCACGCGTGAGACCGAGGTGCTGACGTTACCGTGACTGCTTGGATTCGGGGTTCGTCCATTTCCTCCACTTCGAGACCCTCGATGCGCCGGGCGCACTCCGCGCAGTCGGGGCCCGCGAGCGGGCCCCGACAGGGCCCGCCCCAGCGTTAGAGCCGGTCGCTCTGGACAGCACGGCCGCACGGCACTGACAAAG
>JBKPJK010000210.1:0-7975 GCA_046730635.1 Pseudomonadota bacterium
GCTCCCGGCTCATCCCGCTGGTATTCTGCAGCTCCATCGTAAATCCGGTCGACTGTCCGAGGCCGCGGATAGCCCCGGGGATGAGCGCGAACACTTGAGCATCGCGGAGTCCACGGAAGGCGCCGGAGGCCCGTTCGACGATCGCTTGGGCACTGTTCTTCGAGCTTCCGCGTTCGTCGAATGGGGCGAGGTTGACGTAGGCCTGTCCAGTATTTTGACCCGATAGCCCGCCGCCGCCGCCCGTCACGGCGAAGAAGGTGTGGACGTTCTTCTTCTCGGGGCCTTCGAGGAAATATTTCTCGATGGCCTGCTCGACATCATAGGTGCGGCTGAACGTCGCGCCGGCCGGAAGACGGAACTGGACCGACGCATTGCCCTGGTCCTCCGTTGGTATGAAGCCGGTCGGAAGCCTCCAGAACAGAAAGACCAGGAGTATGCATGTGGCGGCATAGATCGCGAGGAAGAGCCATTTGCGCTCGACCACCCGGCCGACATTGCCGACGTACCAACGGATCCCACGGTCGAAGCCGCTGTTGAATTTCTGACGGGCATTCTCGACCCCGTGCGCGAGACGGGGTGCGCGCCGTCCGAGCCAGCTCTCTTCGACGCCGGCATGCTTGCGCTTCAAAACGTTGGCAGCGAGCGAAGGGCTGAACGTGATCGCCAACAGCACGGACAGCGCCATTGCCGACACGATCGTGGCCGAGAACTGCCGGTAGATGACGCCCGTCGAACCGCCGAAGAAGACCATCGGCAGGAACACGGCCGAAAGGACGAGCGCGATCGCGATCAGCGCCATCTGGATTTGCCCCATCGAGATGATGGTCGCTTCCTTGACCGAAAGCTCCGGCTGCTCCTCCAGGATGCGCTCAACATTCTCGACCACCACGATCGCGTCGTCGACGAGCAAGCCGACCGCCAGCACCAATCCGAACAGCGTCAGCGTATTGATTGAAAATCCGAGGATGTAGAGCATGCCGAAGGTGCCGAGCAGCACGACTGGGATGGCGATCCCAGGGATAAGGGTTGCTCGCCAGCTCTGCAGAAATACGAACATCACGAGGATGACGAGGACCATGGCCTCGGCCAGAGTCTTAACCACCTCGATGACCGACAGCTTGATGAAGTCGGAACTGTCGTTTGCGTAGGCGACCTCATATCCGGTGGGCAGCCTGTCCGCGGCGTTCTTCATATAGGCCTTGACCATCTTCGAGGTCGTGAGCGCGTTGGCGCCGGGATCGAGGAAGATGCCGATGCCCGCACCGGGATGGCCGTTGATCCGGATGGTGGCCGAGTAATTGTCCGCGCCGAGCTCGACGTTCGCGACGTCGGATAGCAGCACGCGTGCTCCCGACGGATCGGACTTCACGATGATGTTTCGGAACTGCTCGGGCGTCTGCAGGCGCGATTGGGCCGTGACGGTCGCATCGAGCATCTGGCCCTGCGGCTGCGGCATTCCTCCGACTTCACCGGCTGCCACTTCGACGTTCTGGTTCTGGATCGCCGAGACGATGTCGCTCGGCATCAGCTGGTAGCTCTGGAGCTTGTGCGGATCGAGCCAGATCCGCATCGCATATTGCGAGCCGAACACGTTGACGTCGCCGACGCCCGGGATTCGCGACAGGTCGTCCTGCACATTCGTGGCCAGCCAGTCGGACACGTCGACGTTGGTGCTCTTGTCGGTCGAATCGTAGACCCCGACGATCATCAGGAAATCCGGCGATCCCTTCGTCACCGTGACGCCCTGCTGCTGCACGGCCTGCGGTAGCCGGGCGACGGCCGACTGGACTTTGTTCTGGACCTGGACCTGGGCGATGTCCGGATCGATGCCCTTGTCGAAGACCGCGGTGATCGAGACCTGACCGCGTGAGCTCGACGACGAGCTGAAATAGAGCAGGCCGTCCAACCCGGTGAGGCTTTGCTCAATGACCTGGGTGACGCTGCTCTCGAGCGTCGCGGCAGAGGCGCCCGGATAGGTCGCCCTGACGTTGATCTGCGTCGGCGCAACGTCGGGATACTGAGCGACGGGTAGCGCAAAGATTGCGCCGATTCCGCCGAGCATGATGATGATCGCGAGGACCCAGGCGAAGATCGGACGCTCGATGAAGATCCGCGACATGCGTTAGCCGCCGCGCCGCTGCTTCTGAATTGCTTTCAACGCGCCGGGCGGCGGCGCCTGGACCTTCTGGGGGGCGCTCGCCGGAACCGGCCTGATCGGTGCGCCATCGCGGAGGTTGGCCGTGCCTTGGGTGATGACCTTCTCGCCGGGTGCGAGACCCTGTGTCACGACCCAGTAAGGCCCGTCGGTGCGGTCGGTGACGACGGTACGCTGCACAGCCCGATTGCCCGGTCCCACGACGAAGAGGGTCGCATGCCCCTGCGGATCGCGCGTGATCGCCTGCTGCGGCACCAGGAAGGCCGACGTGTCGATCGCCTGTGCGAACTGGGCGTTGACGAACATGCCCGGAAGCAGGAGCGACTGCGGATTGGGGAAGCGCGCCCTGATCGTGACGGTCCCTGTCGTTTGGTCGACGAGGACCTGGCTGAATTCCACGGTGCCCGTGTAGCTGTAGAAAGAGCCGCCGGGGAGCTTCAGCCTGACTTGTGCAGTCGTCGGCGCGGCGCCGCCCTGGGACAAAGATTGCCGAATGTTGAGAAGATCGGCCGCCGACTGCTGAATGTCGACGAACACCGGATCGAGGCGAGTGATCGTCGTCAATGCCTGGGTCTGATTGGCCGTGACGAGGGCGCCCTCCGTCACGTTGGAAAGGCCAATACGCCCGGTGATCGGAGCCGGCACGCGCGTGAAGCGCTGATTGATCTGTGCCGTGCGCAGGGCAGCCGAGTTCTGCGCGACTGCCGCGTCGGCCTGGCGGGCCTGTGCGACTGCGTTCGTGTAATCCTGCTTCGAAATTGCCTGCTGCTCGACCAGCGGCCGATAGCGGGCAGCGAGAGTTCGCGCGGCCTCTGCCTGGGCGCGTGCACTTTGCAGGTTCGCCTGCGCCTGCGCAGCTTGGGCGTTATAGATGCTGGGGTCGATCTGATATAGCGTCTGGCCCTGGTGGACGATCCCGCCTTCCTGAAACAAGCGCTTCAGGATGACGCCGCTGACCTGCGGACGGACGTCGGAGACCTGGAAGGCCGAGACGCGTCCGGGCAAATCCTGCACAATGGGCGCGCTGCCTTCCTGGACGACGACGTAACCGACGGTGGTCGGGCCCTTGGGCCCGCCTCGGCCGCCGGCACCGCCCGCCTTCGGATCGCTGCTTCCGCAAGCTCCCAAAGCAAGCGCGGCCGCAAGGATCCCGCTCAGGGTCGCAGCGCGCGGCGATTTTGGGACGGAGAAGCTCACTTCGGCGCGCCTTCTTCTATTATACTGCTGGAAAGCAAGACTGGAGGGGAACTGGCGGGCCGAACATGAACGTAAGACGGCCGCTACGTTAACATTGTTGCCCATCGACGGACGCTTCGACGAACGGCTTTTCTGAACCGACGAAAGTGTCGCCCGTTCCGGGTGCGAACTTTTTGATAGTGACTATTGCCTCAGCGAGGCTGCGTCTCGAGCGCGTTGAGCGACTGCTTTCAAGCTGCTGTCTTCGCCTGGGTAAAGCCATGTTCCGCCCACGCAGAGCACGCATGGCAACGCAAGCCAGTCGGCGGCGCTGTCGACCCGGATGCCTCCAGTGGGACAGAATCGAACGTCCGCGAATGGGCCCGACAGGGCCTTGAGCGCGGCAATGCCGCCGGAGGCCTCAGCCGGGAAGAATTTGAATCGGTCTAGCCCCAGATCGAGGCCGCGCATGATGTCGCCGGCCGTGACGACACCCGGCAGGTAGGGAACGTTTGCGCGTGCGGCGGCCTTCGCGAGCGGCTCGGTGAGGCCGGGCGAAACGATGAACCGACTTCCGGCATCCAACGCCTCGTCGAGTTGATTTTGGTCGAGGACGGTGCCGGCCCCCACAATGGCTCCCGCAACCTTGCTCATCGCCCCGATCGCACGGAGGGCGGCCGGCGTTCGGAGCGTAACCTCCAGGACGGGAAGACCGGCATCGACGAGCGTCCCGGCCAACTCGGCCCAATCGCACTCGCCGTCGAGCACCAGCACCGGAATAACTGGCGCGGTCCGCATGATCTCATCGATGGTCATGCCTGCTCCGCTTCCATCGCGGCGAGCATCGCGGACCCCCCGCGTTCGGCTTCGTTCACGTGCATTCGCATCAAGGCGAACAGCTCGCGGCCGGTGCCGGCGGGCGGTGGAGGCGAATTGGCGGCGGGACGCGACGCGAGATCGACATTCAGCGCTTCGAGCTGTCCGGTTCGTGCATCGATGCGGATGATGTCGCCGTCTCGGACGCGAGCCAGAGGACCGTCAGGCAATGCCTCAGGCGACACGTGGATCGCCGCCGGAACCTTGCCGCTTGCGCCCGACATGCGCCCGTCGGTGATTAGAGCGACGCGATATCCCCGATCCTGCAGCACCCCCAGAGTGGGAGTGAGCTTGTGAAGCTCCGGCATGCCGTTTGCCCGGGGCCCCTGAAAGCGGACGACCACCGCGACGTCGCGGTTCAGCTCTCCGGCTTTGAACGCTTCGAGCACTTCGTCCTGGTCTGAGAAGCAGCGCGCCGGCGCTTCCACGAGCCAGCGGTCCTCGTCGACCGCACTCGTCTTGAAGACGGCGCGACCGAGATTTCCCTTCACTAGCCGCATTCCGCCGTCGGGCAGGAAGGGGTCGCTCACTGGCCGAAGCATGTCGACGTCGGCACTTTCCTCGGCGGACTTCCATATCAGCTCTTCCCCGTGAAGCTCGGGATTGCCGATCCACGCATCCAGGGAGTCTGCGCCTGCTGTCAGCGTATCCGTGTGAATGAGGCCCTCGCGGCCGAGCGAGTAATGGACGAAGGCCATCCCCCCGGCGTCCTGGAAGTCGTTTACGTCCTTCGCGCCATTCGGATAGATCCGCGCAATCAGGGGTACGACCTCCGACAGTTCCTCGAAATCCTGCCAGTCGATGTGGATGCCGGCCGCTCGCGCTATCGCGGGCAGGTGGATCATGTGGTTGGTTGATCCGCCCGTCGCCAGCAATCCGGTCATTGCGTTCACGATCGCCTTTTCGTCGATCACTTGGGCGAGTGGACGCTCCCCCGACCGCGCCAAATCCGCCAGGCGATGCACGGCGGCGCGGGTGAGCGCCTGCCGAAGCGGCGTGCCGGGGTTGATAAACGCTGCGTTCGGAACGTGGAGGCCCATCATTTCCATCATCATCTGGTTGGAGTTGGCCGTGCCGTAGAAGGTGCAGGTGCCCGGCGCATGATAGGACCGGCTTTCGGCCTTCAACAACTCGTCCTTGCCGACTTTGCCCTCGGCGTAGAGCTGACGGATGCGCTGCTTTTCCTTGTTCGGAAGTCCCGAAGGCATCGGTCCCCCCGGGACGAGCATGATCGGCAAATGGCCGAAGCGAAGCGCGCCGATCAGCAGTCCCGGTACGATCTTGTCGCAAATGCCGAGCAGGGCCGCCGCGTCGAACATTCCGTGGCTGAGGGCTACCGCAGTGCCCATGGCAATCACGTCGCGGCTGAACAGCGACAGGTCCATCCCGGGCTGCCCCTGGGTCACGCCATCGCACATCGCAGGGACCCCGCCGGCGACCTGCGCGGTCGCCCCGACCTCGCGGGCGAAGATCTTCATCTGCTCCGGATAACGGCCATAGGGCTGATGGGCCGAGAGCATGTCGTTATATGCCGTCACGATCCCGATGTTCGGGCCCGCCAAGTGGCTGATTGCGTCCTTGTCATCCCCCGAGGCGGCAAAGCCGTGCGCGAAATTGCCGCAACTGAGCCGCGGACGGCTGATCCCGCGCTCCTTTTGTTCGGCCATCAGATCGAGATAGCGACGGCGTGAAGGCTTCGACCGCTCGATGATCCGGTCCGTCACCGACGCAATTGTGGAGTTTAAAGCCATGTGCAGCCTCTATTCGTGCCAGCTGATGCCATCGCGCTCGGTCAGCGCAATTGCCGCCGACGGCCCCCAGGTTCCGGCGGGATAGGGCCGGGGAGTCATCCCACGCTCTTTCCATGCGGCGCGGATTCCATCGATCCAGGTCCACTGCGCCTCGACCTCGTCGCGACGGACGAACAGTGTTGGATCGCCTTCGATGAGGTCGAGCAGGAGTCGTTCGTAAGCGATCCGCCTGCGATATTCGCTGAAGGCATTCGCCAGGCCGATATCGAGAGGAATCTCGCGCAGCCGAACTCCATCGCGATCGAGGCCCGGGGTCTTGGCCATCAATCTCAATTCAATCGATTCTTCCGGCTGCAGACCGATGATCAGCTTGTTCGGTCGCGTGGTCGCCCCGCGCGAGGCGAAGATGGAATAAGGAACATCCTTGAACTGGATGAAAATCTCCGTGTCGCGCTCCGGCATGCGCTTGCCCGTGCGGAGATAGAAGGGGACGCCCTTCCATCGCCAATTGTCGACCTGTGCCTTCAAGGCGACGAAGGTCTCGGTCGAACTCTCGTGTCCGATTTCCTCGGCGTAGCCCGGCACCGGTTCACCGTTGATCGCGCCGCGCGTGTACTGCCCGGTCACCGTATGGGTTTCCGCGTCTTGGGCTTGGATGGCCCGGAGCGACCGAAGCACCTTGACCTTCTCGTCCCTTACGGCCGTCGGATCGAAGTTGGTCGGCGGCTCCATGGCGACGAGCGTGAGCAGCTGGAGCATATGGTTCTGGACCATGTCGCGCAGTGCTCCCGACCCGTCATAATAGTCGCCACGGCCCTCGACGCCGATCGTTTCCGCGACCGTAATCTGCACGTGATCGATGTGGGCGCTATTCCACAGCGGCTCGAACATGGAATTGGCGAAGCGCAGCGCCAGAAGGTTCTGCACCGTCTCCTTGCCGAGATAATGGTCGATCCGAAAAATGCGGCTTTCGGGGAAGGCCTCTGCCACCGCGTCGTTGATCTCGCGACTGGACTCGAGATCGGTTCCCAACGGTTTCTCAAGGGCCATCCGAACGGTCGGGCAGGCAAGCCCGGCGGCCTCGAGGCCGTTGATCGTGGGCTTGAACAGCGAAGGTGCCGTCGAGAGGAAGATGCCGACGCCGTGACATGGATCGCCGACCGCTTCCCGAAGCCGCTCAAAGCCCGAAGGATCGTTGATGTCGGCCGGCACATAATGGAGGCGAGAGAGAAAGCGTTGCGCAACGCCCTCCTGGAAGAAACCGGAAGGCAAATGCTTCTCCAGGGCTTCGACCACCCGCTCTTCGAAATCGGCACTGCTGAGGTCGGTTCGGGCAGAGCCGATGATCCTCAATCCTTCAGGAAGCAGTCCATCGGAGTCGAGCGCGTAGAGGGAGGGGAGAAGCATCCGCCGGGCGAGATCGCCCGTCGCGCCGAACAGCAGTAGCGTCAGGGCCGTATCCGTCATGAATGCTCGCTATCGGCCCATTCGCCGACACGCAAATCAGGGTTTCAAGTCCCGACATGCGCTTGCTCACCGTCCAATGGTTGCGTGGGCCCGAACGGGGAAGGTCCCCATCTCGCTGATCTTGGGCGGTACCGCCCAGAATCGAAAGCCTTCTGCGGGCAGCGCCGCAAGGTTGGTCATATGCTCGACGATGGGAATCTCTGCTCGGAGCAAGGTCGAATGGACCGGGCGCTCGCCGCCCGAAACGTCGTCGATGTTGAAGGAGTCGATTCCGACAAGGAGTGCACCCTCGTCGCGCAAGTAGGCGGCCGCCCTTTCGGTCAGATAGGGATGCTCCTCGAAATATTGGTCGGTTCGCCAGTGCCTGTCCCAGCCCGTGTGGACCAGCACGGCTTTTCCCCCAACCGCCACCGCGGCAAATGAGGTCCAGTCGATGGCTCGGGTCGTACCACCTTCAACCCGCACGACAATTCCCGGAACCCCGCTGACCCGATCCAGCGACAGCTTGGACAGATCGTGACCGTCCTCGTAGCGGTGATAGGGCGTATCT
>JBKPJK010000211.1:0-3422 GCA_046730635.1 Pseudomonadota bacterium
AGCCCGACCCGGCCGAGCTGGACGCGATGCGCGGCTTCATCACGCATTGCGCGAAGGCCGCCGCGGTGCTTCTGCAGCGCTGATGGCGAGCCCGCAGCTCGAAGCCGCTCCGCTTCCCGATCATCGTGGGGCGAGAAGGAAGAGGGTCGGAACGAGCGGTCGGCTCCACCTCGATCGCAGTTTGCCGTTCATTGTTCTTCATCGCCGGCAGCCTAATGACGATCCGGCGGCGAGCATCGCCAGGCGGGTCGCATTGAATAGTCCTGCCTATCTGGTTTGGGACGAAGGACCGGACAACGAGGCCGCTCTTAAGTTGCTGGCGCAATTGACGGAAGAGCTGGGCAGGCCGGAGATGCCGTTGCTGGTCATTGCCCTCGATGAGCTGAGCCAGCCGCCGGTACGCGAAGCCAGCCCCGACCTCGTTCCGTTCGTCGCGACCGTCTCGGGCGGCAGGTCGGCGCGCGAACATCGCGCCCGCGACGTCCTCATCGAGGCCCTCAAATCGATCGAAATCGACCTCCGGCACCCGGACGTGGTCACCCACTCCCTACCACAGGATCATTGGCTTGTGACCACGCTGGCAGGTGCCACCGATCAAACCGATCCGTTGCTGATCAGCCTTCCGCAGGTTCACCGCCGCGAAGGCGGCGGCGTCTATCCACAGGTGGCGCACGAGCTTGTCGTTGCGTGCGGCGACGCCTTGTTACGAACCGCCTGCGCCTATCTGGACGACAACACCGGCCGGGCGCCCAAGCATTATCGCTCGCTCGGCCGAAGCGCGTTCCTGAAGGCGGCGCTTAACGCCGACGCAAAGCTTGGCCGGATTGCGACGAGCTTCGACTTCCTGCTGTCCGTGTCACCCATCAACACGACGGCCGCGCTCGAGCAGTTCATCGCCGACGGCGAACAGGTGGCGCCGGTGTTTCGCTACCGTCCGCTGACGGTCGACCCTGACGCGGTGAAGCGCCACCTGTACGGTCTCGACTTCACCAGGCTCGAAGATCCGCTCCTTGAGCGGCTGTTCACCGACAAACGGCATGAGATCGACGCGCAGCTGACCATGCTGGCGACGCGCAACACGCCGTCATTCCGCCCGGCGAGCATGTTTCTCTACGGCGCCATATCGGCCGAGCTGCTCGAAGATGCACGCCGCATTCTGGCCATGAACCGTCCGCGCACCACCCGGGGGAAGAGGGTCAGGGCGCCCGATATCGCCGTTGCCGCGAGCGAACTGATTAGGTCGTATAGTTGCAATGACGCTTTTTTCGACGCGAAAGTGGAGGTTCGCGATGACATCAGCGGCCTGATGGTCAGCGGCAACAAACTGCTCATCGGATCTGCGACGGCGATGCAGGCGGCTCGGCTCGACGCCTTGCTCGCGCACGAAGTCTCCACGCACCTCCTGACCCACGTCAACGGCGCCGCGCAGGGGCTGTCCATCTTCCGTTCGGGCCTCGCGAAATATGAAGGCATACAGGAGGGATTGGGCGTGTTTGCCGAATGGGCCGTCGGGGGGCTCAGCCACACCCGGCTCCGCCTCCTAGCGGCGCGGGTCGTTGCGGTCGATGCGATGCAACGCGGCTCAGACTTCATGGAGACGTATCGGCTTCTCCGCCGGGACCTTGGCTTTTCGATCTCGGGAGCGTTCGGCATCGCCACGCGCGTGCACCGTTCCGGCGGCCTGGCGAAGGACGCCATCTATCTCGAAGGCTTCCGCGCCATCGTCAGCCATGTCGCATCGGGCGGACCGCTGGCGCCCTTCTGGCTCGGCAAGATCGCCCTCACCGACGTGCCGGCGATCGAGGAACTGTTGCAGCGCGGCCTCGTTCACGCCCCGACTTTCCTCCCGTCCTATTTGAACCGACCCGACGCGCAGAACCGGATTGGCCGTCTCACGTCCGACATCGGCCTGGATCGCCTTTTTGAGATGGAGCCTGATTGATGCGGATCGCTTTCTTCGTGAACGACATCGCGACCGAGTATCCGGGCTACACCACCACGGTCCTCGCCCATCAGGCCGCGAAGCGCGGGCACGAGGTGATGTACATCACGCCGTCCGATTTCATGATGGAGAAGGACGACAGCCTACGCGCGCACGTTCGACGGCTGCCGGCGAAAAAATGGGCCAACCGCGAAAGCTTCTTCGAAGCGCTTCAGGAAACTAAAACCGAGGCCGAAGCGGTGGCGCTCGACGAGGTCGACGTGCTTTGGCTGCGATCGGATCCGTCTCTTGATGCCAGTACCGCGCCGTGGCGGGCCGAAGCGGGCATCCTGTTTGGGCGTGAGGCGACCAGGCGCGGAACGCTCGTCCTTAATGACCCGACCAGCCTTGGTCAGGCGGTCAACAAGCTTTACTTCCAGTCGTTCCCCGAGGAAGCGCGTGCGGAGACGATCATCACGCGCGACGAACGCGACATCAAAGCGTTCGCCAGAGCGCACAAGAACAACATAATCCTGAAACCCCTGCAAGGCTCGGGCGGGACCGGCGTGTTCAAGCTCGACAAAGAGAGCGCGGGCAACCTCAACCAAATGGTCGAAGCCATCTGCCGCGACGGCTACATCATCTGCCAGGCCTACATGCCGGCGGCGAAGAAGGGTGACATCCGCTTGTTTCTAATGAACGGCAGGCCGCTCGAGGTCGGCGGCAAATATGCCGCGCTTCGCCGCGTAGCCGCAAAGGACGACATCCGCTCGAACATCCACGCCGGCGGGAAAGCGGAAGCGGTCGAGATTGGGAAGACCGAGCTGCGCGTTTCCGAAATCATCCGGCCCAAACTCATCGCCGATGGGATGTTTCTTGTCGGCATCGACATCGTCGGCGACAAAATACTCGAGGTAAACGTCTTCTCGCCTGGAAACCTAAAGAGTTGCTCCACGCTCGCCGGCGTGGACTTCTCTGACAGCATCCTTGATGCTGTTGAACGGAAGGTCGAGATCAAGCAGGTTTATGGCGGCGTGTTCGACAATCGGCACTTGGCGATGCTGTAGGTGATGCGAAGGTTCACTACCACCGCTCACGGCCTCGCCAACGCTTCGGCGGATTGAGACGTGCACCCTCCCGCTCGCTGAGTTGGCCTTGCTGTCCGAATAGCGGTTAGAGAGCGATTCATGCCGCCTGAGCGATAACCCGTTCCGAGACTCCTCCAATCGCGGCCTTCTTTAGCGCGACCACACCCATCAATTGAGGCCCGGTTCGGATCTACTGCCCATTGCCGCTGTCAGGATCGGCCGGAGGCTCCGAGCCGGGCGGCGGCTTTCGGCTATAATCCTTGTCGGGAAGCGGATTGGGTGTCTCTTTCTCCGGAACAATGGGCTCGGAAGGGCCGCGTTTTGGGGGCTCAGCTTGCGCCAGCGTCCTAAGCCACGGCCCAGATGGATTTCGCCAGTCCATGCGAGCTATTTAGCACGATTAGGCCCGGTGC
>JBKPJK010000212.1:0-4193 GCA_046730635.1 Pseudomonadota bacterium
CCCCTGCCTTCGCAGGGGAGGTGGCATCGCGCAGCGATGACGGAGGGGGCCCTCCACCAGCTGCGCTGGTCCCCTCCCCTCGAAATCGAGGGGAGGGATTTTGAGCCGCCTATGCCTTGAGGAAGCGCCGTATCCAAGCCGCGACTCTCGCACTGTCGTTCGGCGCGTCGAGCGACGCGATTGCCGCGTCCGGATCGGGCACGATGTCGTATCGCTTCTCGATCAGCGCCTTGGCGAAGGCGGGCGAAAATTCCGGATGGAATTGGAAAGAGATCGCAGGGCGGTCCCTCCACGCGAGACCGGCAAAAGGCGTGAATTCAGATTGGATCGTCACCTGCGTGTTGGGAGGCTGGACCACCACTTGGTCCTGGTGCGAAGCCGGCTCTGCAATCCTGGTCTCGCCATCCATCCAGGGCTCGCGATGAGCGACCGAGTAATGATGCAGGCCCGCGCCCCAGCCCTTGTCCGACTTCTCTACACGCCCGCCGAGCGCCTCCGCCATGACCTGGTGGCCAAAGCAGATGCCGACCATCTTGCTGCCCTCGGCTGCACGGATCAAATCCTGCAGCGGCTCGATCCACGGCAGCGGGTCGTAGACCCCGGCCGGTGAGCCGGTGATCAGGTAAGCCGCATGCTCTGCCGCGTCGTTCGGCAGCTGCCCGGCTGGGACGTCGAAGCTCTCAACTTCGAACTCCGGCCCAAGCATTTCACCGAACATCGACGGATAGTCGCCGAACCGATCGGCAAGGTCGCCCGGCGGTCGGCCGGTCTCGAGGATGGCGAGCTTCATGGAGCGGCGCCTTGCCACCGCGATTGGCATCGGCCAATGCTGAATCGATGGGCAGCAGCCTCCAAGGACGCCATGCGCTGATCACCGGCGGCGGCACCGGCATCGGAGCCGCCGCCGCCGAGCACCTCAATGCAGAAGGAGCCGTTCTGTCGCTGCTGGGGCGGCGGATGGAACCGCTCCAGGCCGTGGCGGAGGGCGTCGGCGGCACTGCGATCCAGTGCGACGTGACCGACCCGGACGGGGTCCGGGCAGCGTTCGACGAAGCCCGGGCTGCAAACGGGCCGATCGAGCTGCTCGTGGTAAATGCCGGGATCGCCGAGAGCGCGCCCTTCCACAAGATGACGCGCGAGGGTTGGGACCGGATCGTCGGGACGAACTTGACCGCCGCGTTCGAATGCACCCGGGCTGCGATCGGCGACCTGCTCAAGAGCGAGAACGGCCGTCTCGTCTTCGTCGCCTCGGTGGCTTCGCTACGCGGCGTGCCTTACGCCGCCCATTACGCGGCATCGAAGCATGGGCTGCTCGGGCTCATGCGCTCGCTCGCCGCCGAATATGCGAAGACAAACCTGACGGTGAACGCCGTCTGCCCCGGCTATGTCGACACGCCGATGACCGACCAGTCGGTGGCCCGCGTGTCCGAAATCACCGGGCGCAGCGAGGGAGATGCCCGCTCCGCGATCACCAACATGAATGCCAGCGGCCGCCTCGTCGATCCGCAGGCGATCGGCAACGTCATCGCGATGCTCTGCCTGCCGCTCAGCCGCGATATCAACGGCGCGGCGATTACGCTGGATGGGGGAACCAGCGCTTGAGTTGGGATCCCGCCAGCTTCTCTCCGAAGCATTTCCTGTGGGAACTCAAGGACGGCGTTGCGACGATCACGCTCAACCGGCCGGAGCGCAAGAATCCGCTGACGTTCGAAAGCTATGACGAGCTTCGCGACACGTTCTGGGCGCTGAAGCAGGCGCGCGACGCGAAGGTCGTCGTGCTGCGCGGCGCGGGCGGCAATTTCTGCTCGGGCGGCGACGTGCACGAGATCATCGGTCCGCTGACCAAGATGGACGAAGCGGGATTGCGGCGATTCACGCGCATGACCGGCGACCTGGTGCGATCCATGCGTTCGTGCCCGCAACCGATCATCGCCGCGGTCGAGGGCGTTTGCGCCGGCGCGGGCGCGATCATGGCGATGGCTAGCGACATCCGATTCGCCCAAGCAGGTGCAAAGACGGCTTTCTTGTTCACGCGGGTTGGCCTGTCCGGCGCCGACATGGGGGCGTGCGCGATCCTGCCGCGCTTGATCGGCCATGGGCGGGCGGCGGAACTGCTGTTCACCGGCCGCACCATGACGACCGACGAGGGGCTCGCGTGGGGCTTCTACAGCCGCGTGGTCGAGGACGTTTTCGCCGAGGCCTATGCGCTCGCCGAAGAGCTCGCGCGCGGGCCGACGATCGCCCATTGCATCACGAAACGGCAGCTCGATGCGGAGTGGAACGTGTCACTCGATGAAGCGATCGAGATGGAAGCGCGGGCGCAGGCGCATTGCATGCAGACCAACGACTTCCGGCGCGCTTATGAGGCGTTCACCAACAAGCAGAAGCCCATCTTCCAGGGAAACTGATGGCTGATCGCAGCTTCCTCTCCTGGCCTTTCTTCGAAGAGCGTCATCGGGAATTGGCGTCGGAGCTCGAGCAGTGGTGCCGGACAATCATCCACGACGCCGACGCAGGCGATGCGGACGAAGCCTGCCGCTCGATCGTGACCGAGTTGGGCAAGGCGGGGTTCCTCAAGCTGTGCGTCGGGGACGCCAATCGCCGGCCGGACGTCCGGAGCCTCGCCATCTGCCGCGAGACTTTCGCGCGTTATCATGGGCTCGTCGATTTCGCCTTTGCGATGCAGGGTCTGGGATCGGGCGCGATCTCGCTGTTCGGCACGGTCGAACAAAAGCGCGAATGGCTGCCCAAGGTCGCCAGCGGCGAGGCGATCGCGGCCTTCGCAATGACCGAGCCCGGCTGCGGATCGGACGCGGCGAACATGTCCACCTCTGCGATGCGCGACGGCAACGAGTGGGTGCTCGTCGGCGAAAAGACATATATTTCCAACGGTGGGATCGCCGATTTCTACGTGACCTTCGCGCGAACCGGCGAAGGCGAGGGGGCACGGGGGCTGTCGGCGTTCATCGTTCCCGCCGACGGCGTCGAGGTCGCCGAGCGGATCGAAGTGATCGCTCCGCATCCGCTCGCTCGTCTCACCTACGACAATGTGCGGATTCCTGCCGATGCGATCGTCGGCGAACCGGGCGAAGGATTCCGCATCGGCATGGAGACCCTCAACCTCTTTCGGGTCACCGTCGGAGCCGCCGGTCTCGGATTCGCGCGGCGGGCGCTCGATGAAGCCGTTGCTTGGGTCAAGGAGCGGCGCCTCGGCAGCGGCACGCTCGCCGACAATGCCGTGACGCAGGAAAAGCTCGCCGACATGGCGCTCGCCATCGATGCCTCCGCCCTTTTGACCTATCGCGCGGCTTGGCAGCAGGACGTCGGCGGCACCGACAACCGGCGCGCGGCTGCCATGGCGAAGCTCCATGCGACCGAGGCCGCGCAGCGGGTGATTGACGCTGCGGTGCAAATGCACGGCGGCGCCGGGGTCACACGCGGCGTGAAGGTTGAAGAGTTGTATCGCGACATCCGCGCCCTCCGCATTTACGAAGGCGCGAGCGAGGTGCAGCGACAGATCATCGCTCGCGATTTGCTCAAAGGGGGATGAGCTTATGAAGATCCTGCAACCGCCGAATTGGCCGCGGCCGAAAGGCTATTCGAACGGCATCAGCGCGCGGGGACGCATGATCTTCACGGCCGGCATCGTCGGGTGGAACGAGCAGGAAACCTTCCCCGAATATACGTTGCATGGGCAGTTCGCCCGAGCGCTCACGAATACGCTCGAAATCCTCGCACAGGACGGCGCCGGACCGCAGCACATCGTCCGCATGACCTGCTACGTGACGGATCGCCACGAATATATGGTTTCGCGAGACGAGATCGGCGCAGCTTGGCGTGAGATCATGGGAGCGAACTACCCGGCCATGGCGCTGGTGGAAGTGAAAGCGCTCGTCGAAAGCGCGGCCAAGGTCGAGATCGAGACGACGGCGGTGGTACCCGATTGAGCTACGACTCTTTCGTTCGCGACCGCCTTCCCCCGCCGGAGCTGCTTCCGGAATTCCGCTTCGACCTGCCGGAGCTTCATTATCCCGAGTGCCTGAATGCCGCCGCAGAGCTGCTCAAGGGCGGCACGCGCGACGCTCTTGCCGTCGTCAACGCGCACGGGCGCTGGAGCTACGCGGCTCTGGACGACTTCAGCGGCCGAATCGCGCGCCTCTTGGTGGAACAACACGGCCTCATTTCCGGCAACC
>JBKPJK010000213.1:0-2550 GCA_046730635.1 Pseudomonadota bacterium
CCGCTCTTCTTCGCATGGAGATCGCCGCCGCCCAGGTCCTCGGCGCTGATCTCCTCGCCCGTCGCGGCTTTTACGAGCGGCGGGCCGCCGAGGAAGATCGTGCCCTGGTTGCGGACGATAACGCTCTCGTCGCTCATTGCCGGGACATAGGCGCCGCCTGCCGTGCAGCTGCCCATGACGCAGGCGATCTGTGCGATGCCCTTCGAGGACATCTGCGCCTGGTTGAAGAAGATTCGGCCGAAATGGTCGCGGTCGGGGAACACCTCCGCTTGGTGCGGAAGGTTCGCACCGCCGCTGTCGACGAGATAGACGCACGGCAGCCGGTTCTCTGTCGCGATCTCCTGCGCCCGGAGGTGCTTCTTGACCGTCATCGGATAGTAAGTGCCGCCTTTGACCGTCGCGTCGTTGCAGACGATCATCACCTGCTTGCCCGAGACGCGGCCGACGCCCGCGATGATGCCGGCGCCAGGGACCTCGCTGTCGTACATGTCGCACGCGGCGAGCTGGCCGATCTCGAGGAACGGCGATCCCGGATCCAGCAGGCGCTCGACCCGGTCGCGCGGAAGGAGCTTGCCGCGGTCGACGTGACGTTGCCGGTGCTTGTCCGGCCCGCCTCTCGCGGCCTGCGCAACGTCGGCCCGCAACTTCTCGGCAAGCCCACGGTTGTGCTCGAAACGGGCGCGATATTCGTCGCTGTCCGTGACGATTTTGCTCTCGATACGCGGCGCGCTCATGCCCTGTTCTTGTCCGTTGGTCGAAAAGCCCTGCCCCGCGCCTAGCCGGTGCGGCAGGCATTGGCAAAGCACTGCTCGAAAGGTCTGTGAATGAGAAGTCCGATCCTTGCCGTCATGGTGTCAGCCCTCGCGCTCAGCGCGTGCAGCACGAAGCAGGGGAATGAGGCGCAGCAGCAGGCTGCGCCCGGCAGCCAGGCGGGGATCGACTTGGCGGGCATCGATAAGTCGGTCGCGCCGGGTGACGACTTCGACAATTATGCGAACGGGAGCTGGTACAAGACGGCCGTCATTCCCGCGGACCGGACGAGCATCGGCACCGGCTATTTCGTCGACCAGCTGGCCGAAAAGCGGCAAGCCGACCTCATCCATTCGATCGCCAATTCGAACCCGGCCGCAGGCACCGACGAAGCCCGCATCGCCAATTATTTTACCGCCTACACCAACAGGAACGCGATCGATCAGCATGGCACCGCGCCTCTGAAGCCGATCCTCGATCGCATTGCCGGCATTCAGGACAAGCGGCAGCTCTCACAGGCCATCGGCTCGACTGTCCGCGCCGACGTGGATCCGCTGAACGCAACCGATCTTCAGACCGAAAATCTGTTCGGGATCTTCGTGACACAGGCGCTCACCGATCCGACAAGGACCGTGCCATACCTGATGCAGGGCGGCATCGGCCTGCCAGACCGCGACTATTACCTCTCGTCGGACCCTGAGACGGCGAAAATCCGCGCGGCGTACACGCCTTATGTCGCAAAAATGCTGACCTTGGCCGGCTTACCCGACGCGGATGCGCGCGCCCAGAAGATCGTGGCGCTGGAAACGAAGATCGCCGCGGCGCAGCAATCGATCGAGCAGATGGAGGACATGTTCCACGCGAACAATCCGTGGAAAACGGCGGACTTCGCCAAGAATGCGCCGGGTCTCGACTGGGACGCCTTCTTCACCGCTGCCCAGCTCAACGGCCAGAACGAGATCATCGTCTGGGGTCCGGATACGGTGAAGAAGCTTTCGGCGCTGGTGGCCTCCGAACCGCTCGACGTTTGGAAGGACTGGCTGACGTTCCATGAGATCAATCAGAATGCCGACGTCCTCCCGAGTGCGTTCGACCAGGCGCACTTCGCCTTTTACGGGACGATGATCGGCGGGACCCCGCAGCAGCTTCCGCGCGACAAGCGCGCCCAGGACGCGCTGGACTTCGCTCTGGGTGACGCCGTCGGCCGTCGTTACGTGGACAAATATTTCCCGGCCTCGTCGAAGCGCGACATCCAGGCGATGGTCGCGAACATCAAGGCGGCGCTTGAAAAGCGGATCGATGCGATCGACTGGATGGCGGCCGAGACCAAGGGAGAGGCGAAGAAGAAGGTCGCGACCATGGTCGTCGGAGTCGGCTATCCCGACCATTGGCTCGATTATTCGGGCTTCGACGTCCGACCTGACGACGCGTTCGGCAACCTGGACCGTGCACGGCTGGTCCACTACCGGCAGCAGCTGGCCAAGATCGGCAAGCCGGTGGATCGCGGCGAATGGTGGATGACTCCGCAGACGGTGAACGCGGTCAACTTGCCGCTGCAGAATGCGCTGAATTTCCCCGCTGCAATCCTCGAGAAGCCCTATTACGACCCGGCGTCGGATGCAGCCGCCAACTATGGCGCGATCGGCGCCACCATCGGCCACGAAATCAGCCATAGCTTCGACAATCTCGGCTCCGACTTCGATTCGACTGGCCGCCTGCGCAACTGGTGGACGCCGACCGACCTCGCGCGGTTCGAAGCGTCGGGCAAGGCGCTCGCCGATCAGTACGACAAGTATGAAG
>JBKPJK010000214.1:0-2969 GCA_046730635.1 Pseudomonadota bacterium
ATAGTGGACACATTCACCCGAACAGCATCATTTCCGGCACGCTCTACATCGAAGTCCCGAAGGGATCGGGTGCGATCCGCTTCGAGGATCCGCGTCTTCCCTTGATGATGGCCGCGCCTACGCGTGCCGAAACTTTCGTAACGGTCGATCCGCGTCCCGGTCTCCTGTTGATGTGGGAAAGCTGGCTGCGCCACGAGGTGCTTCTCGGCTCCGGTCGCGGTGACCGGTTGAGCATTTCCTTCAACTTCGCCTAAAGGGCGCCAAACTCCCCTTACCTGCAGGAATATCATGGGCTTCCGCTGCGGCATCGTCGGCCTGCCGAACGTCGGCAAATCGACGCTTTTCAACGCACTTACCGAAACCGCCGCGGCGCAGGCGGCGAACTATCCGTTTTGCACGATCGAGCCGAACGTCGGCCGCGTCGCTGTGCCCGACAAAAGGCTCGACCAGATCGCCACTATCGCGAAGTCGGCTCAGGAGATCGAGACGCAGATCGAGTTCGTCGACATCGCCGGGCTGGTCCGCGGAGCGTCGAAAGGGGAAGGCCTGGGAAACCAGTTCCTCGCCAACATCCGCGAAGTGGACGCGATCGTCCATGTGCTGCGCTGTTTCGAAGGTGGCGACGTGACCCATGTCGAAGGCCGCGTTGACCCGATCGCGGACGCCGAGACCGTCGAGACGGAGCTGATGCTCGCCGACCTGGAATCGCTAGAGCGGCGGGTTCCCAACCTGGTGAAGAAGGCGCAGCAGGGCGACAAGGAAGCGAAGATCGAAGCTTCGGTCCTGGGGCAGGCGCTCGATCTTCTGTGCGCCTCGAAGCCTGCTCGGCTGGTCCAGCCGAAAGATCCTGAAGAAGCCAAGGCTCTACAGCGTGCGCAGCTGCTGACCGGCAAGCCGGTGCTCTACGTCTGCAACGTCGATGAAGGTGACGCGGCCACCGGCAACGCACTCTCGCAAAGGGTGTTCGACAAAGCCGCGGGCGAAGGCGCGAAAGCCGTCGTCATTTCCGCCGCGATCGAGGCCGAGATCGCGACGCTGCCGGCGGAGGAGCGCGACGCGTTCCTCTCAGATCTCGGGCTGCACGAGACTGGGCTCAATCGCATGATCCACGCGGCTTACGAGCTTCTCGGCCTTATTACCTTTTACACGGCCGGCCCGAAGGAGGCGCGGGCGTGGACGGTGCATCGCGGTGCTCGCGCACCCGAAGCCGCCGGCGAGATCCACACCGACTTCGAGCGCGGCTTCATCCGTGCCGAAACCATCGGCTATGAGGATTTCGTGAAGTGCGGCGGCGAGACGGGGGCCAAGGACGCCGGGAAGATGCGTTCGGAAGGTAAAGACTATGTCGTCCAGGACGGCGACGTCATGCTCTTCCGTTTCAACGTCTAAGCGCCCGACGTGCCCCTCGCCTCGCGGCACAGCATCCAGCTGAGCCCGGCAGCGATCACCGCGCCGACCATGCTCGCCCATTGCGGGAGATGGCACTGGCCGATCACGACGTCGAACGGCTTGATCAACCGGTAGATGTGAACGATCGCCATCAGCGCGAAAATCGCCGATGCGATCCACGTAAAGGGTCTCGATCGATTCATTGACGCCTCCCCTCTTTCGCTTCGATCTTAATCCTTAATCAGCCGTCCAGCGAGCCGAAGTGTCAGCAGGACCCACAACATTCCGAAGGCCCAACCCCCGACGACGTCGCTGGGCCAGTGCACGCCGAGCATCACGCGGCTCGTTCCGACCAGGAACGAAAGAAGGATGGCGGCCGCGGCGGCCGGACGGTGCCAGCGCGTGTCGACGGTCAGCGCCAGCGCCATCGTGAGGTAGAAAATCATGGAACTGGCCGCGTGCCCACTCGGGAATGACGAGGTTTTCACGAGTACGAGATGAGGCTCGAGATCGGGACGAGCGCGCGCGATCCAATATTTCTGAAGCTCGCTCAGACCGCGGCCGATCATTGTGATCGCGATCAGGATCCACGGCAGATGGCGATGTCCCGCGCGCCAGAGGAGCAATGCGGTGGCGAGCCCCGCAGCGATGAGTACCGTAGGCTCGCCGAGGGCCGTGAAAACGCGCGCAACGATGGTGAGGGCCGGACGGTCGCCCGCGTAAAGGGCTTCGTAAATTGTGCGATCGAGCGGCCCGCGGCCCCAGACCAGCATCGCCAGCCAAATTGAAGCGAGGCCGGCAGCGGCGAGCGGCAGCCGAAATTTCGCAAGCTTATCCGCGCGAACCGTCATTCACGCCCGAACGCACGAAACGAGGCGTGGTTGGATCGAACTCGGTCCGCTAGAATTTTGCGCCGGCGCGGATGCCGATCGTGCGCGGCTGACCCGGGACCACCAGCGCCCGCGTACAGCTTCCGCACGCAGTCTGCCGACTGATGTCGATGGGGTTGTCGAAGACGTTCGTGGCGAATAGTTCGAGATTCCACCTGAGCCAGTCGAGACCCGCATAGAGGTCGACCAAAGTTGCCGCGTGCAGCCTTCCCTGGAACTCATTCGGATCGACGATTTCGCCAGTATGGACTAGCGCGATCGCCGTGCGCAGCGACGAGGGCGCTGAACCGCGGTAGGTGATCGTGCTCTGAACGTGAGCCTTGACGTCGGCCCAGGCCGGCCAGCTGTAACGCGCGGTCGCCGTCGCCTTGAACTTCGGCGTGATCGGCAATCGCGTGCCGCTCGGTGCGGACGGGAAGTCCTGAACGCCGTCGACGACACCAAGGCATTTAGGATCGGGGTCGCCTGCGAGGGTGCAGATATTCCCTTTGGTCTTGGCGTCGGTGTAAGCCGCTGCGGCGTTTAAGGTGAGGCCGCCGCGGAAATAGCTGAAATCGGTTTCGAGGCCGTTGATCCGCGCGTCCTTGGCATTGTGGATTTCCGTAAAACTGTTCGCGCCGAGGAATGCGAATTGGAATGCCTTCCATTTTTCGTGGAAGATGTCTACGTTCCAACGGAATGGCCCAAAGG
>JBKPJK010000215.1:0-2148 GCA_046730635.1 Pseudomonadota bacterium
CCGGTGGCCGCCGGCTTCTGGCGTTTGGCGCTTGCGCTTCCCTTCCTGTTCGCGATCGCGGCAATGACCGGGCAAGCCGTCCACTGGCCCGGGCGGAAGCTGGCGCTCCTCATCGCCTTTGCGGCCTTCTTCTTCGCCGCCGACCTCGCCGCCTGGCACGTCGGAATCCACATGACCAAGCTCGGCAACGCGACCCTGTTCGGAAACGTGTCGAGCTTCGCTTTTGCCGCATGGGGCCTCTGGCTCGCTCGCCGCTGGCCATCGCCGATGCAGGCGGGGGCACTGGCTCTCGCGGCGACCGGGGCGGCTTTACTGATGAGCAGCAGTTTCGAGCTCAGCGCCCGCAACTTCGCCGGCGATCTTCTCGCTCTGTTGGCGGGCCTTCTCTACACCGGCTACCTGATCGCCGTTCAGAAGGGTCGCGATTCATTGGAGGCGCTACCGCTGCTCTTCCTGTCGAGCCTGTTCGGGGCAGCGATGCTCCTCCCGGTTTCGCTGGCCTTCGGCGAGCAGGTCATTCCCGCCGATTGGACCTTCGTGTTTCTTCTCGCGCTAGGCAGCCAGGTCATAGGCCAGGGCCTCCTCGTTTACGGAATCGGCCATGTCTCGCCATTGATCGTCGGCCTGACCTTGCTCACGCAACCGGCCATCTCGGCCTTCGTCGGTTGGGTGGCTTATGGCGAGACGCTTAGCCCCCTCGACTGGCTCGGCGCGTTCGCGATCGGAGCGGCGCTGGTGCTCGTGCGTTTGCCCGAGCGGGGGTTGCGAAGGTTGGAGGAGCAGCCCAGTTGAGCGCAATGCAACCGAGTCCGCTGGAGAAGATACGGCGCCAGCTCGCCCTCGCCGTCGGTGAAAATGCCGTGTTCGACGGCTGGACCCGGGCGGCCGTGGACTCGGCGGCTCAGCACCTCGGCGTTGACCCAGTTCAGGCTCGCCTCGCGATGCCCAAGGGCCAGCCGGCGTTGATCGACCTCTACATTCAGGAAGTCGATCGGGGCCTCGAGGCCTATTTCACGCCGGAGCGGCTCGCGGGGATGAAGATTCGTGAGAAGATCCGGGCCCTGGTCTGGCACCGCTTCGAGATCATGGGCCCGGCACGAGAGGCCGTGCGGCGAGCGTTGGCGCTCCTCGCAATGCCGCAAAACCTCCCTCTTGCGCTCCGCATCTCCTGGCGCACAGTCGATGGCATGTGGCGCATCGCAGGCGATACGAGCACCGACTTCAACCACTATACCAAGCGCATGACGCTCGGTGCGGTCTACGCGTCGACGCTTCTCGTCTGGCTCGACGATCAAAGCGAAGGCTGGGCCGACACGGCCGCCTTCCTCGATCGACGTATCGACAATGTGATGCGGTTCGAGAAGCTGAAGGCCGAGTGGCGCGGATCGTCCGAC
Source organism: Pseudomonadota bacterium (assembly GCA_046730635.1). GTDB lineage: Bacteria > Pseudomonadota > Alphaproteobacteria > Sphingomonadales > Sphingomonadaceae > Sphingomicrobium. Next base: position 1,395 of record JBKPJK010000215.1, read on the forward strand.
CGGCGCCTAAGCCCTTCGCGCTTCTTCGGCCGGCTACGCTACCCGCCCCGCTAATTCTATTGATAATCATTCGCAAATGACATAGCCGAGACGGTGATGATCCGCCGCTTCGCCGTGATACTTGGGCTTGTCGCCGCGCTTGCGTTCGGCCGGCCTGCCGTTGCTGCCAGTGACGATGTCCAGGTGAGCTGGCGCCTGCTCGATTATCTCGGCGTCGACTATGCCGGGGCAGTCAAGAACGGCTCCGTCATCAGCGCCTCCGAATATGCCGAAATGCGGGAGTTCTCCGGAGCCGTCCGGCAGCGTATCGCGACGCTTCCGCCCAACCCCGCCAAGCCGGCGCTCGTCAGCCAGTCCGGCGAGCTGGTTGCGGCCATCGATCGCAAGGCCGATCCGAAGCAAGTTCAGGCGATCTCGAAGAAATTGGCGTCGGCGTTGCTCGCCGCCTATCCAGTGGCATTGGCTCCGCCCAAGGCGCCCGATCTCGGTCGCGGCGCGAAGCTGTTCAAAGAGAACTGCGCCGCCTGCCACGGTGCCAACGGTGATGCCAAGACGCCCATGGCTGCGAAGCTGGACCCGCCGCCGGTCGCGTTCGTCGATCAAGGCCGTGCCGACCAGCGCAGCCCGTTCGCGCTCTACCAAGTGATCGACCAGGGCCTCGAGGGCACCGCGATGGTGAGCTTCTCGAACCTTCCGACGCAGGATCGCTGGGACCTCGCTTATTATGCGAGCCGCTTTGCCTACCCCGCATCCC
>JBKPJK010000216.1:0-3341 GCA_046730635.1 Pseudomonadota bacterium
GGCTCCATCTGACCGCATTCGGCAACGTCAGCCTGCTCGACGCGAAGTTCACCCGGAGCGACCTTGCCAATCGCGTCGGCAATCGGCCCGCGTTCGCGCCGAAGCTCACCGCGAAATACGGCCTGACCTTCCGCAAGGACGCTCGCTTCAATGTCAGCCTGACCGGCACGAGCACCAGCAGCCAATATTTCCAGGATTCGAACCTTCCCGTCGGATCTCCGGCCAGTGCCAATTTCGTGCCGGCGAAGGTGCCCGCGGTGACCCTGTTCGACCTCGCGGGCGATTGGCAGCTGACCCGCAATATCCGCGCGCTTGCGGGCGTGTCGAACCTCACGAACCGGAAATATTATCTGCGCGTTTTCCAGAACGGAATCGAGCCGGGAGCGCGGCGCAAGATCTATGCGGGGCTCGCCCTCGGTCTTTAGGATGCGGGGTTGCGGGGCCGCGGCCCGTTGACGATCAGAACCTCGTCGCCGGTCTTCACTGCGTTGAACAGCTTGGCGGCAAATGCGGTTGGCACGCCGACGCATCCGTGCGTTGCGAAGCCCCAGCGCACGTTGCTGCCGTGGATCGAAACGCCGTCCGCAGTCAGCCGCAGCGTGTAGGGCATCGGAGCTCCGTCGTAGGTGGTCGAGCGATGGTCCTTCAGCTTCGCGAGGATCGGGAACTTGCCGGTGGGCGTCGGCACCCCGTCCGCCCCGTAGAGGATCACGGCGGTGCCGATCTCCTGACCCGAGCGGAAAACCGAAATGAGCTGCGCGCGGAGGTCGACTCGGACCCAGGTCGGTCCGGCGGGGACGCCCTTGTCGTCCCAGCGAAAGTCGCCGTAAGCCATGGGGCTTCTGACATCGAGGACCGTGGTGATCGGCCGGTCGATGAGATCTGCCGCGTAGGCTTGTTTCAGCTCGGCTGGACCGATGGCAATTCGGCCGGGAAGCGGCGAGGCATTCACGCTCGGTCGCCCAGCGACCCGGGCCGGCTGCTCGGCATGACCGAATAAAGCCGCAGCTGCGGCTCCGCCGAGGCTGAAGCCGAGCGTGGCTAGCAGCGCTTTCATATTGTCAGCGCTTGCGGGCCCCGAAGGAGACGATGGTCCCACCGCCACCGCTCAGCTCGGGCTTGGCAAAAGAGAGGCGCGACATGTCGAAGCGCTCGTGGAACCTCAAGCCCGCATGGTTGCCTTCGATCCAGACGATCGTCCCGAAAATCGAACCTGCCTCACCGAGGTCGAGGAACGGTTCGGCTCCCGCGGCAAGCTCGAACGAAGTCTCGATCATCGCGCCGTCCGGAGAGACGTTGCGTAGACGGGCCGCCGTGCTTCCGTATTCGCAGTGCAGCGTGCCGGACCAGATGAAGGCGTGGCGCAATTCGCGGCGGTTCTCGTCCGGGTCCTGAGCGTCGAGCTCCGCCGGCGCTTCGAACTCGGTGTCCGGGAAGTGGCGACGGATGATAGCGCGGAGAAGGGCGCCTTGCTCATCCTGATTGCAGTCGAGCCGCGTTTCCCGGTCGAATTCCAGACCGATGCGGCCGTTGCGAATCCAGACGACCGAGCAATCAATCGACCCGTGCTCGCCGAGCTGCAGCTCGAGCCGATCCCACAACATCGGTTCGAACGGCGCCGTGATCATCGCGCCGGCGCTGCAGACGTTGAGGAGCTGGACGTCGTGAGCCTTGCGCTGCCGCGTGACCTGCGTCTTTTCGCTGACCAGCGGATAGCGGCGTTCTAGGCGAGTATCCGCCTGTCGGCTTTGCTCGCGGTCGACGCGGATCGAGAGGAGGTCGTCCGACCGCGCTCCCTTGGGCTTCTTCACGCATACAAGCGGGGTCTCCGCGAGGCCGTTGTGGCCGTAGATCTGTGACCGAATGTTCATTCCAAAAGCTCCAATGCGTGAACCTGGAGCTTATGGGCGAGGCGGGGCGTGCCGGTAATCGGGCAGGCGTTAACTGTCCCGAATCAGGAAGCTTTTGAGCGACGCCTGGCGGGGACGATCAGGACCTCGTCGCCGACACCGACCACACCGAACAGCTTTGCGGCGAAGTCCTTGGGAATGCCGATGCAGCCATGCGTCGCGAAGCCCCAGCGGACGTTGCTGCCGTGGATCGCCACGCCGTCCTTGGTCAGGCGCAAGGTGTAGGGCATCGGCGCGTTGTCGTAGGTCGCGGAGCGATGGTCCTTCCACTTGGCCAGGATCGGGAACTTGCCCGTCGGCGTCGGCAGGCCGTCGGTTCCGTAAAGGATTACCGCCGTTCCGATTTCATGGCCGGAACGGAAGACGGACAGGAGTTGTGTCTTGAGGTCGATACGAATCCAAACGGGTCCGGCGGGGATGCCGCGATCGTCCCAGCGGTAATCGCCGTAGTCCATCGGATCGCGGACATCGAGCAGGGACTTGATCGGCCGGTCTATGAGCCCCGCAGAATAGGCCTCGCGAACCTGCGCCGGCTTAAGCACGATGCGTCCCACCGGCTCGTTTCCCGGCGCGGCATCGATAGGCTGGGCTGAAAGGTTCATTGCCGCAGCGGTCGCAAGCGCGACGAATGACCTCCACGTCATCGCGGTATCAGACGAGGGGGGAAGGCCGCGAAACGCCGCGGCGCCGGCGCAACTGCAACCCGGCCATGCCGAAGCCGACGATCATCATCGCCCAGCTCGCCGGCTCCGGTACTGATGGTGGAGGCGGTGGCCCTGGAGGTCCGGGAGGCCCTGGCGGACCAGGAGGCCCTGGCGGACCAGGAGGCCCTGGAGGTCCAGGCGGGCCTGGCGGACCAGGAATTCCACCGCCGCCTGGGCCGGACGGGAACAGGACGATACCGCCGGGGATGGCTCCGTATATCGCGGGAAGGGGCGGCCCGGTTTCGGCGAGCAATTCGTTCGGAATGGCGGGCATTGCGGCCGCGGGCAGCATGGCTTCTGCCAAGGGTGGCGGCAGCGCCGGCGCGGCCTCAGGCAAGCCACGCTCGGCGAGTACGGCGGAATGTTTGTGCTTGGTCTTGATGAGCTCGGCCGCGACACGCTCCCCAGGGGAGCGCCGCGCAAGGAGATCCGCAACGCTCTGCGCCTTTTCGACGGCGGCTGCGGCGAGGTCGACTCCGCTGAGCGCACCGAAGGTGACTGCCATGCTCGCAGCTGCGACCAGCGCGCCGCCGGTGAGGACGACGAGCGGCTGGCGGGCGAATTTGCCCCACCGTTTACGGCGGCGCGAAACCAATCGCGCGCGAACGCTTCTCATTTGAGTAAATTCGCCCCTTCGTGTGCCGACTCGTTCCATTTCGGCACAAGTTACGATTAACAGCACGTTAGGGTTCCACAAGCCCTCGAATCTTAAATCGCGATCGGTACT
>JBKPJK010000217.1:0-5055 GCA_046730635.1 Pseudomonadota bacterium
CGTCCATGTTTCCCGCCGTCGCATATCGGCAGACCAGATAGTCGACGCGCGCAGAGGTGGCGATCGCGCAACCGACGCGCGTGGTCGTCGGCCAGATCATCTGCGTGTAATGGCCGACGTCCTCCCAATTCCCCGTCCTGCTATTGTTGGGGAAGATTCCGGGCACGAAGTAGCGTTTCTCAGCCGACCAGCCGCCCACCATTGCCTCGAAGCTGAACGCGCCGTGGGTGCCCATCCAGAGATTCTCCCCGACGCCGCGACGCGCCTGGCGGTTCGAATGCTGGAACATGCCGGAGAGCGCCATCTGCTGGGCATAAGCGGCGGCGCCGGCGCGGAGTGTATCGTCCCAGGCCAGCGGCGGCATGCCGATGCGCGCGCGCTCCGCGTTGTGGGCCGCGAGGATCCGCGTCGGAAGCTCGGTTGCGACCGTTGCCCCCGACGCCGGAGCGGCGCAGCCGGCCGAGAGCGCAAGCGCAGCAATGGCGAACATCGAACGAATGAATGACCCCCGCGAGGCTGGACGCGCCGGGCCATTCTGGCCGAAACAGAGTTACTTATCGGTTTAGAGAAACAGCTTTTCCGCAGGTCGATTCCTGCGTAAGCGTCGCCTCCCCGACAATCAGGAGTAAGTGATGCACAAGTCTTTGGTCGCGCTTGCGATTCTCGGCGCGGCGAGCGTTCCGGCTTCCGCTCAGACGAGTCCGACGGCGCCAGCGACTGCCAATCAGACCACGTCCGCGTCCTCAAATCAGGCGCAGCCCGCGAAGCCGCAAACCATGAAGAAGCGCGTGTGCGAGCAGATCGACGAGGATAGCTATTCGCGGCTCGGCAACCGCAAGATCTGCAAGACGATCGAGGTGCCGGTAACGACGTCAGGAACCCCCAATCAAGGGGAGACGCCAACGTCGACGGGGCAGTCTCACTAAGCACAGAAAGGGGGCGTAACCCGCCCGCCCAGTGGCGTGCTCAGTCGCCGCTGATTGCCGGGTCGATCTCTTCCGGGTGATCGACGATCGGCAACAGTGGCTTTCCGACGTCCCCCTGCCCGACCGTAGCCGCCGCCATTTCGAGCATTCGCTCCAAAGGCACGCGCGCCCGGTCCATGATTTCGGGACTCAGTTCGATGCGCGGCTCGAGATCGCGGAGCGCGACGTAAAGCTTCTCGAGCGTGTTGAGCGCCATATACGGGCACATGTTGCAGTTGCAGTTCCCATCGCCTCCGGGAACCCCGATGAAGGTCTTGCCTGGCGCCGCCTTCTCCATCTGATGGATGAGGTGCGGTTCGGTCGCGACAAGGATCGTGTCCGCAGGTGTGCTCAGCGCGAAATCGAGGATCGATCGCGTCGATCCGACATGGTCGGCATGGTCGACGATGTGAGGCGGGCATTCCGGGTGCGCCGCGACCGGTGCGTCCGGGTGCTCGGCTTTGAGCTTCAGAAGCTCCGTCTCGCTGAAAGCCTGGTGGACGATGCAGATGCCCGGCCAAAGCAGCATTTCGCGGCCGGTCTTGCGGGCCAGATAACCGCCGAGATGGCGGTCGGGGCCGAAAATGATCTTCTGATCTTTCGGTATCTGATCGAGGATCACGCCGGCGGAGGAGCTGGTGACGATGATGTCGCTCAAGGCTTTCACGGCTGCCGAGCAGTTGATGTAGGTCAGCGCGATATGGTCGGGATGCGCCTTGCGGAACGCGGCGAATTGATCGGGCGGACAAGAATCTTCAAGCGAGCAACCTGCGTCCATGTCGGGCAGGATCACGGTCTTCTCGGGGCTCAGGATCTTCGCGGTCTCGGCCATGAAGCGGACGCCGCAGAAGGCGATGACCTCGGCGTCCGTCTCCGCGGCCTTGCGTGAGAGGTCGAGGCTGTCGCCGACGAAGTCCGCAAGGTCCTGGATCTCCGGCTTCTGATAATAATGCGCGAGGATCACGGCATTGCGTTCACCCTTCAGGCGATCGATCTCGCCGAGCAGGTCTACGCCTCGCAAACTATTGGTCTGGACCGTCACTTCGTACCCCCGGTAGCGCGCTTGCGTTCCGCTTCCTTGATCACTTCCTCATATGGGGTCGAGAGATCCAGATAGGAAGGATCGTCGGTGCCTTCCGTCGGGAAGCGCGCAACAACCTTCACGTCCTTGAAGCCGGCGGCCTGGAGCGGCATCGCGAAGCTGCGTTCGACGGCCAAACGGGCGGCTTGCCTGGCGAGCTGCATCGGCATTGGGGCAGTGGCCTGCTTGCGCAGGTCCTGAACGGCCCGGGAGCGATTGGCCTGGTCCAATTGCTGGTCGGCATTGGTCAGCGTCGAGAGCACGCCGCTACTGCCATATTCCTTCACCGAATTGATATCGACGTCCGGTCCGGCCACCTCGATTTCGGGCAACTTGACGCGGAGCGTCTTGCTGGCCCCATCCCATGTCACGTCGCCCTGCTGAAGCTTTGAGAGGTCGAGCTCGTAGCGAACGTCACCGGGCCGGATGAGCGTTCGCTCGGAGCTGACCAGGCCGCCGAACCGATCCTGCTGGCTGCTGACCACGGACACGTAGCGAGCCACGAACGCAACGAGCCGATTCTGCGCGCGCATCGATTCGAGGCTCGAGCTCGCGATCGTCTTCGGATTGGGGCCGCCGAAGATGCGATCGGCGACACCTGTCGTAATGCCCAGCAAAAGCCCAAGGAGCAGCGCGACTGCGACCATCGCCAGCACGAGAGGCTTGTTCAGGCGGTTGTCCATAGGTCCTGCTGCTGTTCAACGAGGCCGCGCCGTTCGAGGTCCAGGAGATGCGCCAGCACCGAACCGCCGGCCGCAATGACCAGTCGCGGATCCAGGCCGGGATAGGCATTGCTGACGATGTCCGGAATGGGCCGTGGCTTTTCACCCACTAGCCTCAGGATCTGCTTCTCCCGCTGCATCCGGTGACCGAGGAGGTGACGGACATATTGCTGCGGGTTTGTCACCGCAGGCCCATGGGCCGGATAATATACGCGATCTTCGCGCTTCCTCAGCCTGTCGAGGCTGGCCATGTAAGACGCCATGTCTCCATCGGGTGGGACCACCACGGTCGTCGACCAGCCCATGACGTGGTCGCCCGTAAGAAGAGCGCCGTCGTAAGCGAAGCAAAGATGGTTGGAGGTGTGCCCGGGAGTGGCAACTGCGACGATCGGCTTGCCTTCGACCTCCAGCGTCTCGCCGTCTGCGAGAATGCGATCCGGCGCGTAGTCGCCGTCGAACGAGGCATCGGCACGCGGACCGACCGTCTCGAGCGCCAAGGGAGCGCAGCCGACGATCGGTGCGCCCGTGCGCTCTGCGAGCGGCCGGGATGCGGGACTGTGATCGCGGTGCGTGTGCGTGCACATGATCGCGACCACGGGCCGGCCGGCTATCGCCTGTTCGAGCGCGTCGACATGCTCGGGAAGATCGGGGCCCGGATCGACGATCGCGACCTCGTCGGTGCCTAGGAGATAGGTCTGCGTCCCGTAATAAGTGAACGCCGACGGGTTATGCGCAAGCACGCGCGCGACGCCCGCCTCCAGCTGCTCAAGTCTGGCGTACGGTGCGTCCACGGCTGCGCCTGTGCCACGAGTGCGCGGGCGGCGCTAGCAGCGCAGGTTGTACGGCCCGTCCTCGCCGACTTCCTGGCCCGGCGCGCCCGCCGCCGGCACGCTTCGGACGATCCGGATCGCAAGGCTCCCGCCCACGGCGTGGCGGCAGACCTCGCTGGGAAGCGGCATTTGCATCGACCTGCCCCGCTTGAGCTGGGCGAGCTTCACATCCGCCTTGGCATCGCCGCTTCTCACGAAGCGCAGGCTTGTTCCACCCGGGAGATCCTCCCCCGCAAGCACCGTCAGCAGCGTATCGCGCGAGAATTCCGTGCAAGGCCCTTCCCCGACCTCGCCGGGCGTGGAGCATATGAAGCTGATGCGGGGCTTCGGAAGCATCGGAAGTCCGGCCGATCCTCCGGCCAGCACGTGAACCGGTGGGACCGGCTTGTCCGGCAGTGGCGGAAGCGCCGTATATTCGCCCAACGCCGGAGTCCTCATGACCGCGCGCGGCGGCGGCAGCGCGGCGGCAGCGGGCGGGGCCTTGCCCTCCAGCCTGGCGACTTCTGCGTTGATTGCGGTGACGATCTGGCTGCGGATCGCCGGCGGCATCTTCTGGTTCGCGTTGGTCTTCGCGATCGCGTCCTTGAGCGTTTTCAGCCAATCGGCGTCGCTCTGTCCCTCCGTCCCGCACAGCTTCATCCGCGAATGCCTGGTCGAGCCGTCGGCCGCGGGAACCTCGATCACGGTCTCGAATTTGTGCGCGTCGCAATTTTCTAGGAGTGTTTGCGCCTGCTGCGAAGGCGCACTCGCCACCGGCTTACCCGCGGCTCTTTCGGCCGCTTCCAGCGCGGACTGCTGAGCCGCCAAGACGGCAAGCGCAACGAGTAGCATCGTTTGAAGCCTTCCTCCCCTTCGCCGAAGCGCTAATCTGTCAGGGAAATCAAGTGAATGCGCGTTGAACCGTCAAGCGGCAACTGCTGCGGCTGCGGGCACCGCAACGATATTCGCGGCACGGCGTCCGAACGCAGCAGGATAAACGTGCCCGAAGAGGCGCTCCATGCTGTGGTCCCAGCTGAAGCGCAGCGCTTCCGAACGAGCACGGCTGCGCAACATGTCCCGGTCGGAACCCCAAATGTCGAGGATGTTGCGTGCCATGGCCTCACTGTCCCCGACCGGTCCCAGTCGACCCACTGCGTCGTTCACCCGGTCGATCATCGCACCGGCCGCCACTCCGACGACAGGAAGGCCAGAAGCTTGCGCCTCGACGATCGACACCCCGAACGTCTCGTCCGCCATGCCGGATACGTAAATGTCCGCGCTGGCGAGCCAGGCCGCCAGCTCGCCGCGATTCTTTACGTAGCCCGGCAGCACGATGCGATCGTCGCCAAGCCGCTCGATCTCCTGCCTGAGCGGGCCCTCACCAAGGAGGACCAGCTTGGCTCCGAGCTGCGCCGGCAATCGGCGAAATGCCTCGACCACCACGTCGGGCTTTTTCTCGCCGTCGAGCCGCCCGACAT
>JBKPJK010000218.1:0-5192 GCA_046730635.1 Pseudomonadota bacterium
GCCTCGCTCGTCTCGATCACGGCGCGATCCAGCGCCGCCAGCGCCTCTGCCAGCAACGGATGGTCCGTCGCTCCACGTTCGATCCGCCGCGCCGCCTGCCGCAGCTGCGCGAGCGCACCTTCCGAGCCGCCGAGCAGCTCGTCGAGCCCGGTGAGCGCTTCTCCAGCCTTCAAGCCCGCCTGCATGGCCGCACGCTCTTCGGCGAGGCGCGTTTCTTCGCCTTCCTCGGGCGCGAGGGCCTCGATCTCGCCGCTCGCATGTTCGAGCCATTCGCGGTCGCGCTCCGCCGCCGCCGCTTCCGCCCGCGCATTGCCGAGCTCCGCCTCGATGCGGATGACCTCGGCCCAGGCCCGCGCGGCGGAACTGGCGTCCAATTTGCCGAATAGGTCCAGCAGCGCGCGATGGCCCTTGGGGTTGAGCAGGCCGCGATCGTCATGCTGTCCGTGAATTTCGACGGCGAGCGCGCCTACCTCGCGAAGAAGTCCCGCCGGAACCGAAGTCCCGCCGACGAAGGCGCGGCTCCCGCCATCGCTCTTGAGCGTGCGGCGAATGATCAGGGGTTCGCCCGGATCGAGCACGATCTCCTGCTCGGCCAGCAAGCCGTGCACCGGATGCCCCGGGTCAAGGTCGAGCTCCGCGGTCACGGAAGCGCCCTCCTGCCCCGAGCGAACGAGCCCCGTATCGGCACGCGACCCAAGGGCCAGGCCGAGCGCATCGAGCAGTATCGACTTGCCCGCGCCGGTCTCGCCTGTGAGCACGCCGAGGCCGGGCTCGAATTCCAGCTCGAGCCTCTCGACGAGCACGACATTCTGGATTGCGAGCTGCCTCAGCATCTGAGGAGCGCTCGCTGGAAGGTCACTTGCGCGAAGCCGTCCGCGGCTCGATGTGCCGTTGCTCCTGCCCGACCAGCTTCAGCGACTGCTTGTACCAGAAGCTGCCCGGATAGTTGCGGCCGAGAACCGCGGCTACCCGGTGAGCTTCGTCGGGAAGGCCCAGCGCAAGATTGCATTCGACCAGTCGTTCCAGCGCCTCGGGCGTGTGGCTCGAAGTCTGGTAATTGTCGATAACGGTGCGGAACCGGTAGGTCGCCGCCATCCATTGCCCCGATCTCTGGTAGAATCGACCGACCTCCATCTCCTTGCCGGCAAGGTGATCGTTGATGAGGTCGAGCTTCAGCCGGGCGTCGGCAGCGTAACGCGTGTCGGGATAACGACGGATCAGCTCACCGAAAGCGTCGGCGGCCGACTGGGTCGTCGTCTGATCGCGGTTCACTTCGGGGATTTGCTGATAATAGCTCATCGCGATCAGATACTGAGCATATGGCGCCTCGGCATTGCCGGGGTGAATCGTGACGAACCGCCGCGCCGAATTGATCGCCTCCTGATACTTTTGAGCGAGATAATAATTGAACGCGCTCATCAGCTGGGCACGGCGCGCCCAGACCGAATAGGGATGCTGACGCTCAACCTCGTCGAACAGCTTTGCAGCTTGCTCGTAATCGCCCTGGTCCATCGTGCGCTTGGCCGCGGAATAGAGTGTGTTGACGTCCCGCGCGACATAGGCGGTGTCGGCCTTTCCTTTGCTCCCGTGCGCACAACCGGCCAAAGGAATGGCCGCCGCGCAGGCGAGGATCAGGTAAGCAGAGCGGGGAAACTTCAGCATGGGGACCTCATTAGCGTGGGCTCCAGGGGAGGCCAAGCAGGGGATGGACGGACGAACCTTGGCGCCAGGTGAACGGATCAGGCAGGCTGAGCCTCGGCCTCTTCCTTCTCGTCCGCCTTGAGGAAACTGTCGGGTTGGACCCCGAGCCACACGAGGACGGGCGACGAGATGTAGATCGAGGAATAGGTCCCGATCACCACGCCGAGGAAGATTGCGATCGCCAGTCCGAAGATGACCTCCGGGCCGATCAGCATAAGGACGCCCAGCGCGATGAGAACCGTGAACGAGGTCACAACCGTCCTGGCCAGCGTCTCGTTCAGCGAGAGGTTCAGCAGCGGCAAGATCGCCATCTTGCGATATTTCCGCAAATTCTCGCGGATGCGATCGTAAATCACGACCGTGTCGTTCAAAGAGTAGCCGACGATGGTCAGGAAGGCGGCGACCACGTTGAGGTCGACCTGCAGCCGGGTGAATGCGAAAAAGCCAAGCGTCATTGCGATGTCGTGCGCCAGAGTCAGCAGGGCGCCGACACCGAACTGCCATTCGAACCGGACCCAGATGTAAACGGCGATTCCGAGCATCGCGAGCGCGATGGCGATCGCGCTATTGTCGGCGAGCTCCTCGCTGACCTTGCCGGAGACCGTGTCCACCGAATCGATCCGTGCGCCGGGATAATCCTTTTCCACCTCAGCCTTCACGCGCCCGGCGACGACGTTGGCGGCGGCGTCGCCCCCCGGCGGCTTGGGAAGGCGGATCTGCACCGTCTTGGCGCTGCCGAACTCCTGGATGCTCGCCTCGCCAAGCTGCATGGCGTCGACCTTGGTCCGCAGCTCCTCGACGTTGACCGGTTGCGGGAAGGTGACTCGAACGAGCTGGCCGCCGACGAAATCGACGCCGAGGTTGAGGCCGCGATAGGCGGTGAACGCGATGGAAGCGGCCGTGGCGATAAGCGACAGGACAAGCGCCAGGTTGCGCCAGCGCATGAAGTCGATGTTCGTATGATCGGGAACGAGCTTGAGTAGCTTCATCTCGGCAGCCTCAAATATGGAGCGCCCGCGGGCGTGCGCGGCGGATCCACAGCGCAACCAGCATGCGGGTGAAGTAGACGGCGGTGAACACCGAGGTGACGACGCCGATCAGGAGCACGACGGCGAAGCCGCGGACCGGGCCCGAGCCGAAATAGGCCATGATCGCCGCCGAGATGACGTGCGTGACATTGGCGTCGAAGATCGCGCGGAACGCCTCGTGATAGCCCGTCTCGACCGCGTCGATCAGCCTTCGTCCCCTTCGGATCTCCTCACGGATGCGCTCGTTGATCAGGACGTTGGCGTCGACCGCAGCCCCGATGGTGAGGATGAAGCCAGCAATGCCCGGCAACGTCAGCGTCGCGTTGAACATGGCCATGATGCCAAGGATCAGGAAGGCGTTCACGACCAGCGCGATCGTCGCGTAGACGCCGAACCGCCCGTAGGTGACCAGCATGAACAGGATGACGCCGAGCGTTCCGACGACGCTGGCGATCACGCCCTTATGAATCGAATCGCGTCCGAGGTCGGGACCGATGCTTCGCTCCTCGATGACGTTCAGCTTTACCGGCAGCTTGCCTGAGGCGAGGCTGACGGAAAGATCGTGGGCGCTCTGCACCGTAAAGTTGCCGGTAATCTGTGCGCGGCCGCCGAGGATCGGTTCGTTGATGTTGGGCGCCGACAGGATCTTGTCGTCGAGGATGATCGCAAAGGGCTTTCCGACATTCTCTTGCGTCGTCCGCCCGAACCGCCGCGCACCGGCCGTGTTGAAGGTGATCTCGATGTCGGGACGGCCGTCCTGGTCGAAGCCCTGCTTGGCGTCGGTCAGCTGGTCGCCCGACACCATCACTCGGCGCTTCACAGCCATGAAGCCGCCGCCCTGGGCCATCGGAAGGACCTGGCTGCCCGGAGGTGCGCGGCCCGCCTGCACGTCCTCCTGGCTGGCAGATAGGTCGACCAGCTTGAACTCCAGCCGAGCGGTCTGCCCGATCAGCTGCTTCAGCTGGTCGGGATTTTCGACGCCCGGCACTTCGACGAGGATTCGATTGCCGCCTTCGGTGACGACCGTGATTTCCTTGGTGCCGCCCGGATCGATCCGACGACGCACCACGTCGCGAGCAACGCCCATCGCGTCCTTGAGGGCCCTGGCCGTGCCCTCCGGCGTGGGCGTTAGAACGATGCGGGTCGAATCGACGACCTGCACATCCCAGTCGCGACTTCCCGTGAGCGCGACGGGCTTCGTCAACGTCCGCATCCGCTCGACGGCCGCGTCGACCTGCGTAGGATTCCGCACGAGGAAGGAGAGTCGTCCGCCGGCAGTCGAGATGTCGCCGACCTCGATCCGCGGATCGCGGCGGAGCTCGGTCGAGACCGAATCCTCCATCGCCTGCAAGCGCTGCTTCTGGGCGTCGCGAGCATCGGCTTCGAGCAGCAGGTGGCTGCCGCCGGCGAGGTCGAGACCGAGACTGATGCGATATTGCGGGAGCCATTTGGGCCAGCTACCCGCGAGGGGCGTTCCTGCAATCAGGCTCGGGATCGACAGCAGGATCCCGATCGCGACGACGATCGAGACCAGCCACACTTTCCACTTCGGGAACTCGAGCATCAGTCGTTCGCCGGCTTCGTCTTGGCGCTGAGCACCTGGGTGATGGTCGACTTGATCACGCGAATCTTCACGCCCTGCGCGATCTCGACCTCGGCTTCGTCGTCGCTGACCTTGGTGACCTTGCCGCGGATGCCGCCGCCGGTGATGATCTCGTCGCCCTTCTTCACGGCGTTGATCGCGGCCTGATGCTCCTTCACCCGCCGCTGCTGCGGGCGGATCATGAGGAGGTAGAAGATCACGAAGATCGCGATGAACGGGAAAAACTGTATGAGCGCGGCACCAACGCCGCCAGGGCCAGCGGCGGGAGCCGACTGCATCATCATCAACATCGGTTCGCTGGACATCTCGCTTGGCGACTTTCCGGTGAATTGAAATGGTCGGGGCGACTGGATTCGAACCAGCGACCTCCACACCCCCAGTGTGATGCGCTACCAGGCTGCGCTACGCCCCGACCTCGCTGGCGCATCTAGGCAGGCGCCGCAATTGAGGCAAGGTGCGGCGGGAGGGCAAGTGGCGCGTCGTCGGAGAAAAGGCAAATCGGGCAAGTGGTTTGCTCGCCTGTTCAGCGCCTTGCTGGCGATCCCGGCCCTTTATCTCGTGGCCGCGCTGATCGGCTCGGTGATTCCGATCAACCGCAGCTGGAGCGAGCCCGCCAAAGGCACGACCGTCTACGTCGCGGGGAACGGCATTCACGCGGACATCATCATGCCGGCGCGGGCCCAGGGCCTCGACTGGTCCACACTCGTCCCGAAGAGCGAACAGGCGCAGGGTTATGGGTGGGTCGCATTCGGCGCGGGTGAGCAGCGCGTCTACCTCGATACGCCGACTTGGTGGGACATCACGCCGAGGACGATCTGGTCCGCGCTCGCCGGCGGAAAGCGAGTGATGCACGTCGAATA
>JBKPJK010000219.1:0-4108 GCA_046730635.1 Pseudomonadota bacterium
AGCTCGAGCATATCGTCGAAGCGGCCGTCGAGGCCGGGGCGGCGGGCGGCTTCTATCTTCCAGTTCGCCTGCCTCACGAGGTCGCACCATTGTTTCGCGCCTGGCTGGACGAGCATTATCCCGATCGCGCGTCCAAGGTGATGGCGACGATCCGCTCGCTCCGAGGGGGCCGCGACAACGATCCCAACTTCTTCAGCCGGATGCGAGGGCAAGGTCCGTGGGCCGACTTGCTGAGGACCCGTTTCGAGATCGCCGCCAAGAAATATGGACTGAGGCAGGCCAAGTTCGCGCTTCGTACCGATCTGTTCGAGCCCCCGCAGGGAAACCAGATGCGGCTGCTTTAATCGATCCACGATCGAATTTTATCGACGCGGACTGGTGACTTGGCCCGTTGCTCTTTCTAGGCGCCGAATCATGAAACAGTATCTCGTAGCCGCGCTTCTTTTCTCCGCCGCCCCCGCCCTCGCCCAACAGTCGATCTCGACCCTTCCGCCCCCGGTCGTCACCGATCCGCGGATCGCCGCTCTTCGCGACGACGTCCTGGCGAACGACCATTATGCCTGGGACATCACGGAGGGGCTGACCACGGAAGTGGGCCAGAGGCTTGCGGCGACGGAAGCGGACGCGCGTGCCCGCGACTGGGCGGTACGACGGCTGAAGGCGTTGGGCTTCGCCAACGTGCACGTCGAACCCTTCACGATGCCCGTTTGGACGCGGGGTGCGGAAAGCGCCGAGATCGTCTCGCCCTTCCCGCAGAAGCTGGTCGTGGCAGCGCTGGGCTACAGTGGATCGACGGGCCCCGAAGGCGTGACAGGCCAGATCGTCTATTTCCCTAGCGTGGATGCCCTGCGAGCGGCTCCAGACAGTGAGATTCGGGGAAAGATCGTCTTCATCGACCACAATATGATGCCGGCGCAGGACGGATCGGGATACGGCCAATTCGGTGCCCCCCGTCGGCAGGGGCCCACGATCGCCTCGCTCAAGGGTGCGCTGGCGATCGTTATCCGCTCCATCGGCACGGATCATCACCGCAACCCGCACACCGGAGTTCAATATTTCACCGACGGCGCAAAGCCCATTCCCGCGGGCGCGCTCACTGTTCCCGACGCCGAGCAGCTGATCCGAATCCTCAAACGCGGCCAGCCGGTGACCATGCGTCTGACGCTCGTGAGTCAGAAGACCGAGGGCGGCCAATCCGGGAACGTCATTGCCGAGGTGCCGGGTCGGGATCCCAACGCCCCGATCCTGCTCGTTGGAGGCCACCTCGACAGCTGGGATCAGGGAACCGGCGCAATCGACGACGCATCGGGCGTGGCCATCACCACCGCGGCGGCCAAGCACATCATGGATGCCGGGCGCCCGCTTCGTACGATCCGGGTCGTCTGGTTCGGAGCGGAAGAACCAGGCGGCTTCGGAGGTGAGGCCTATGCGAAGGCGCATGGCGCCGAGAAATACGCAATCGCGGGGGAGAGCGACTTCGGAGCCGACCGGATCTGGCGGTTCGGCAGCCAGCTGATGAAAGCCGACCCGGCTGCCTATTCGCAGCTCACTGCAGCACTGGCGCCGCTCGCAATCACCAAGAACGACGAAGCCGACGCGGACGGCACCGACGTCGGCCCGACGATCAAGGCCGGCGCGCCGTGGATCTCGCTCGGCCAGGACGGCACACGCTACTTCGATTACCACCACACGCCGGACGATACGCTCGACAAGATTGACCCGGCGCAGCTCCGCCAGAACGTCGCCGCATGGACCACCGTGCTTTCCATCCTCTCAGGCGGAATTGAGCCGGGACCGAAACGGCCGAAGCGGCGTTGAGCCTCCGAAACAAAGGAGGATCTTCATGCGCATTGCACTCGCAATTCCGGTTTCGGCGGCGTTGGTTTTCGGGCTAGCAGCCTGCCAGGTCAGCAAGGACGACGCCAACGGAACGACGAGCGTCACCTACAATAGCGACGTGGCCGAAAATGCCGCCGCCGACATCGGCAACACCGCTCAGAACATCGCCGCAGACATCGGCAACGACGTCCAGAAGACCGGCGACAAGATCGAGAACAAGGTCGGCAACACCGACGTGAGCGTCAAGGTCGACAAGGACGAGCAGACCAACACGGCCGAGAACAAGACGAAGTAACGTTCGGGCCCGCTCATGTGAGGTTGGTCGGGGAGACAGGATTCGAACCTGCGACCCTCTGCTCCCAAAGCAGATGCGCTACCAGACTGCGCTACTCCCCGACGACCCGCAGCTAGGGCGGATTTCCATGCACGCCAACCCCCTTGATTGGCAGCGAATGAAGATGGTGGGCCCGGCAGGATTCGAACCTACAACCTAGCCGTTATGAGCGGCCGGCTCTACCGTTGAGCTACAGGCCCTCACCGGCGATGAAGCGATAGCGGGCCGAATTGTGGGAGTCACGCACGAGGGAAGACGAGCGTGAGGCTCGTCGGTGTCGCGACGAGATCGCCTCCGCCAATCCTCGCCAGGCCACGGACAAGCCGCAGTGAAAAGCCGGCCGAATAGCCACCTGTCGCGGCCGCCTCGGGGCTCACCGCCCCGTCGAAAAGCAGGGCATCGGGAAGGTTCAGGAAGGCTGCCGGCCGGGAAATCGCAATTCGACAGCCGCCCTCATCTTGCTCGACCGAGATTCGCAAATGCTCGCCCGGGGCAGCGTGATTGATCACGGCGTCCGCGAAGCGCCTGATGAGGCGATCCGCGATCTCGGGCTCGAGCGCCGCGATACACTCGCCGGAGCGCGCCGCGAGCTCGAGCTCGACGTTCCGCTCGGCAGCCGCCGAACCGGCGGCGTCGCGAAGGCTTTCGATCAGTCTCGCGAAGTCGACGCGGCGGGAGCTTCCGCCCGAGGAATGGACCTTGGCTGCGAAATCGAGGTCGTCGATCGCTCCCAGCAGCAAGCGCGCCTCTCCGACGATTTCGCCGGCTCGAACTCGGTAGCGATGATCCGCGGGGCCCAGATATTGGCCCTGGATGATTTCCGCGAAGCCGATGATGGCATTGAGCGGTGTCTTGATCTCGTGGACCAGTTCCCGGAGAGAATCGGGATCCGACAGCATGTCGATCGTGCTTTCCCGCCGGCCCGGCGGGGGCGACGTGTCGCGTTGCGCAATGCCGCGGTATCCGGCGAAGCGGCCGTCGGTCGGATCGAAAGCCGGCAAGCCGCTGATCTTCCATGCGCCGGCGATCAGGCCCTCCCCACCGACCTTCATTTCGGCATCGCGAAAGGGCGCGCGCCGGGCGAATGCGCGAACGACCTCTTCGTCCACACGATCACTTTGGCCGTCCTGAACCCGTGCGATCGAGCGCCCGATCAAGGCTCCGCGCGGGGCGCCTTCGACCCACGCGATCTCTCCGCTGGGGCCGCATTCCCACCGGAACAAGGCCGGTGCTTCCTGCGGAATTGCCGCTGCGGCGGCCGACCGTTGCGCTTCGCGGCTGCGGCGCCTGCGTTCAATCCGTGCAACGACGTCGCTGAGCGAGGGCGCGGGCGGGCGCTCGGCCTTCGGCCCGGTCGCCTCTGTTCGGGCCGGTTCGTCCGACGGCGCGACGAACGGCGCGTCAGCTTTCGCGGGTCGGAAGGCATCGGGATGAAGCGTCTCGATGAATTGACGGGTCTCCTCGTCGGCGAGAGGCAGCAACGCGCGCCACTGCGCGGGGTCCAGCGTTGCGGCAGCGAGCACCGGGGCGGAAACCGACAGGCGATCCGAAACGAGATATTCGAGCAGCCCGATCGGCAGCGGCCGACCGGCAATGGCGCGCGCGGCGGCGGCCCTGAGGTCCTCCTCGATGCCCCCGGCTTCCGCGCGGATCGTGTCGAGTGCTCTTCCGACGACGGGACTCGCGCTCTCGGTCCCTGCGCGCGCGACGAGATCCACGAGCTGCCGCCAACGCACTGCTGCATCGTGGCGGTCGCCCGCGGGCTGGCTCAATACGGTCAGCAGTCGATCGTCGAAACGCACCTCTAGTCAAATCCTTCCGGACGCACTGACCATAGGCTCTACGCGCGTGTTTACTCTGCGCTAAGGCGGACCTCTTTAACCATCCCGAAACGGGACAAAGAAAGAGGGCGCCGGACTCCGTGCCGGCGCCCCC
>JBKPJK010000220.1:0-4380 GCA_046730635.1 Pseudomonadota bacterium
TTTCTGTACTCCCAAAAGATAGAACCAGACGGCCGCCGTCGCGAGGATCGACCCGATCACGGTCAGGACGGCTGACCTTTTGTTCGCTCCAAGCTCGAAGTTAGCGCCGGTGTCCGTGACGAGGTGACGGATGCCCGAAAAAAGATGCTGGAAGAACGACCATGTCAGGCCGATCAAGACCAGGATTCCCAGCGGATGCTTGGCGGCTGCCGAAAACCCGTCATAGGCCTCCGGACCCTCGGCAATCGCGATCAGCCACCAGGTCAGGACGGCCAGGCCGCCGATCGACAACGCCACCCCCGTAGCGCGGTGCAGGATCGAAACCGCCATATTCGGTCCCCAGCGCCAGACGGTGAGGTGCGGCGAAAGCGGACGTGGATGTTTTGTGGCCATGGACAGCCTTGAAGTTGAGGTTGCGCGGCAATCGGCGCGGGAAGCGCCTCTTTCCGGCCGCTTAAGGCGGTGGTCCCGGAGAGGCAAGTTTCCGAGGCGCCGCCTAACCCGCCTTTAACCATTGTGCGCCAAACAGCCTGACAACAGCTTGGGTGAGAATACGGAGACCGGACTGATGGGTGGCGATACTGGAGCGCTGCAGAGGCTGACCGACGAGCAGGTGAAATCCCGGCTGGCAGCCTACAACGCCGACGGGTCACTCGACCGCGATGCGCAGCTGCTGCGCGAACATTGCACCGACATCATCGGCGCCGAGATCATTAGCCAGTTCGGACCGGAGCGCGCCCAGCGTTATGCGGAGACTCATGCCGGCAAGGTCGACGCGTCCTGGGTCCAGGGCATCGCCGAATACGGCCGCGAGATCTATCGCGAGCGGACCTCGGTGCCCGTTTACATCGCGGCGCGGATGCAGACGGCGAGCCGCATCAGCGCGAAGATCGTCGAGAAATTTCAGGACGATCCCGAGTTGCTCCAGCGCTGCTTCAGCGCCTTCGTTCGGCTGAACACGTTCGAAACGGACATCATCCTGGCGCAGGTCGCGCTACTCGAGGCGATCGAGGCCGCGGATCTTCGGGGCCGCGAAAGCCATGAGTTCGAGCGTCGCGTGTCGGACCTGGTGCTTGCGAGCACCGAGCAGTCCAAGTCCCTGACCGACCGAACCCGCTCGACTGCGACGTCTGCGCGGGGAATGCTCGGCAAGACCAGCGAGGTCGCCGCGGCCGCCGAACAGTCGGCTGTCGCGATGCGCGAAGCTGCGCAAACGGCGGCCGGCCTCATCCGCGCGATCGAAGACGCACGTTCCGAAGTCGAGGTTGCGGCCGACGTCGCAACCCGCGCCGGCGATCAGGCCAGCCAGGCCGTGAAGGTGAGCCAGGCGCTCTCGGCGCACGTCGAAGCGATCGAGTCCATCCTGAGCCTGATCCGCGATATTGCGGGTCAGACAAACCTTCTCGCCCTCAACGCTACGATTGAGGCCGCACGAGCCGGCGATGCGGGCCGCGGCTTCGCGGTCGTTGCGCAGGAAGTGAAGAGTCTCGCCTCGCAGACGGCGCGGGCCACCGACGATATCACTGCGAAGATCACCGCCATTCAGCAGGCCACCCGACAGACGGTCGAAGCCAACGGCTCGATCCAAGGCACGGTCGAGGAGGTGCAGAGCTCCGCCGACCGCATTCGGCAGGCGATGGAACTACAGGCTCAAACCGTGACCATGATCACGGCCGCGGTCGACGAGACGGCGCTCGCCGCCGACTCGATGAGCTCGACGATCGCCGCGATCCGAGCCGACACGGAAAACGTCGCGAAGGACATCGACCAAGTCGAACAGGGCTTCGGCCGTTTCAGCGAGCAGATCGCCAACTTCAAGGCGACCGCCAAGGCCTTCGTGAACGGCGTCGCGGCGTGACTTCTTCCCCCGCCGCGGCCGCAGGGCTAGGCGGGGGTCATGAACATCCTCATCACCGGAGCGAGCCGCGGCATCGGCGCCGCAGCCTACAACCTTCTCAAGTCGGCAGGCCATAACGTCGTCGGTCATTCGACGCGCGGCAACGAAGAGCTGATCGCCGGCGATCTCGCGCAAGCGTCCGCGCCGCGCCAGATCTGGGACGCGGCGCTCGGCCGGCTCGGCGGGCGGATCGACGTCCTCGTCAACAATGCAGGCATCTATGAAGCCGTCGCCGACTATGCCGACGACGACGAGTGGCACGCGCAGTGGTCCCGAACGATGACGATCAACCTTCAGGCGGCCGCTGACCTGTGCCGGCTGGCAGTCACGCATTTCCGCGAACGGGAGGGGGAGGTCGGCCGGATCATCAACATCGCCAGCCGCGCCGCGTATCGCGGGGATTCATCTCAGCACTGGCATTATGCGGCCTCCAAAGCCGGGATGATCGGAATGACCAAGTCGATTGCGCGAGGCTACGCCGCTCAAGGAATCCTGGCCTTTGCCGTTGCGCCCGGCTTCACCGTATCCGAGATGACGGAGGAATATCTGCAGGGTCGCGGCGGCGCGCAGATCATCGCCGACATCCCGCTCGGTAGGGTCGCAACGACGGATGAGGTCGCGGAAGTCATCCGCTGGCTGTCAACCGAGGCGCCGGCCTCGGCGACGGGAAGCGTGATCGACGTCAATGGAGCAAGCTATGTTCGCTGAGGCACTGGCGCTTGCGGCGGCGCAGGTCCTGCCGATCGTGGTGCCGCTGCAGAAGGCGCCCCCTCGGATCGAACAACCGATTGCGCCGATCGAAACGGCGGGGCCGGAGTTCGACGCTGTTTGCAAGGGATCCGATGACTGGGAAAAGCCCGCGCCGCCTGTCCGCATCTTCGGCAACACCTATTACGTCGGAACCTGCGGGATCAGCTCGATCCTGATCACCTCGGCGCAGGGCGACATTCTCATCGATTCCGGCACCGAGGCCGATGCGGACCTCATCGCCAACAACATCCGGGAGCTCGGGTTCCGGCTCTCGGACGTGAAATACCTGCTCAACAGCCATGAGCATTTCGATCACGTCGGCGGCATGGCGCGGCTTCAGCAGCTAACCGGTGCGCAGCTTCTTGCCTCTCCCGCCGCAGCAAAGGTGCTTCGGACCGGCGTCGCTTCGGCAGACGATCCGCAGTCGGGACTCAGCAAACCCTTTCCCGGTGCTCGCGTCGACCGGATCATCCAGGACGGCGAGATGGTGAGGCTCGGCGACACGATCCTGACCGCGGTCTCCACTCCCGGCCACACGCCCGGCGCGCTGACCTGGCGATGGGGCGCCTGCGACGGCGGGCGCTGCCGCCAGATCGTCTATGCGGACAGTCTGACGCCGGTGAGTCGCGACAATTATCGCTTCAGCGATCATCCCGCGTACCTCCAGGCCTATCGCGCGAGCATCGCCAAGATCGCGGCGCTCGATTGCGACATCCTGATCACGCCTCATCCTTCGGCAAGCGGACTTCCGGATCGATTCGCCCTTCGCGCTCCGCTGGAAGACCGGAACGCCTGCCGGAACTATGCTGCGTCGCTCACCAAGCAGCTCGACGAGCGGCTCGCGAAGGAAGCCTCGACGAAGTGAGCTTTCGAGTGACCATCGCCTGCAATCGCGCGCAAGGCGAGGCGATCGGCGCGATGGAGGACATTTCCGGTTTCGGCGAAAACCCGCCCGTGCTGGTCGCCGACGAGCCGGATGAAAGCAAACCCGATGAGTGGCTGATTCACGCCTACTTCGATCGTCCGCCGACCGACCAGGAAATCCAATTGCTGGCACGCCTCGGCTCCTCGCGACCGCGCGTCGAACAGCTCGGCGAAGCCGACTGGGTGACGATGAGCCAGGCCGGACTTCAGCCGATCCGCGCGGGCCGCTTCTACGTCCACACACCGATGTATCGCGCTGCGCCACCGGGAACGATCCCGTTCGAGATCGATGCCGGCCTTGCCTTCGGCACCGGCCAGCATGCGACCACTGCGGGCTGCCTCGAAGCGCTGGATCGGCTGGAGCGAGACGGCGAAAGTTATTCGAATGTCGCCGACATTGGCACCGGTACCGGCTTGCTGGCATTCGCGGCGCTCGCCCTTTGGCCGCAGGCGAAATGCATTGCGACCGACATCGATCCGATCGCCGTCGACGTGACTCGCGACAATGCAGCGATCAACGGAGTGAAGCTCGGCCATCGCGACGGCGAACTCTTGCTCGCGGTCGCAGATGGGATGGATTCGGCGATGCTGTCCGCGCGTGCGCCATACGACCTCCTGATCGCGAACATCCTTGCCGGACCGCTGATCGACCTTGCACCCGATCTCGCAGACGCGCTTGCGTATCGCGGAACGATCGTCCTCGCCGGCGTGCTCGAGGGCCAAGCCGACGCCGTTGCCGACGCTTACCAGGGGCTGGGGCTGAGGTTGCGCGACCGCGGCATCGGCGAATGGCCGGTGCTCGTGCTATC
>JBKPJK010000221.1:0-2251 GCA_046730635.1 Pseudomonadota bacterium
CTCAATGTCTCGTGGGCTCGGAGATGTGTATAAGAGACAGGAACAGGCGAAGGCTGATCTGCTCGCCTTCCGACTGGGAAACATCCTCGAGCTCGCCAAGTCTTACGGAGACGCCCGAGGACCAGTCGCCGGTATAATATGCGTCGGCTGCGCTTGCTCCCGCGGCGACGCCGCGTTCGACTAGGGATGCGACGATCCTTCGTGCGTCTTCAGGGCTTTGCATGGGGCGTGCGCCTAGCGGCTCGAAAGGCCGACGACCAGCATCGCCATAAAGACGAGCAAACCGCAGGTCCGGTTCGACCGGAAAAGCCGCAAGGCCAGCTCGCCATCGTCGGGATCCGCCCGAAGCGCCTGGTTTGCGAGGTGCAGCGCCGCCGGGATGAGTGTCGCCAAGGCGAGCAGGTCGGGCCGGACGCGCCAGATTGCGACCCCCCAGAACATGAGTGCGATCGCGTAGAAAATTCCAACGCCGAGCGGCGCCCGGTCGCCCAGCCTTCGAGCGGAGGACTTTACGCCGACGAGCTCGTCGTCCTCGATGTCCTGAATCGCATAGAGCGTGTCGTATCCGATCACCCACGAGATGCTTCCGAACCAAAGGAAGAGCGCTGCCCAATCGAGGCTTCCGGTGACTGCGGGCCATCCGACGAGCGCACCCCACGAAAATACCAGGCCCAGCCACGCCTGAGGCCACCAGGTGATGCGCTTCATGAACGGATAGGCAGCGACTGGTGCGACGCTCACCAATGCGACGATCGCTGCGGTGAGATTGAGCTGCAGCAAAACAAAGAGGCCGAGGAGGCACAGCAGGCCGATCAACACCCACGCGGACCCCAAGGGCACTCGGCGGCTCGCCAGCGGGCGTAGCCGAGTACGCTCCACTTTTCCGTCAAGGTCGCGATCGACGATATCGTTATAGACGCAACCCGCGCTGCGCATCGCAAAGGCTCCGAGTGCGAGCCACAAGAAGAGGTCCCAGCGGCCGGCAACGCCCGCAAGCGCAACGCTCCATGCGCACGGCCAGTAAAGCAGCCAAGTGCCGATAGGCCGGTCAAGGCGCATGAGCGACGCGTAAGGTCGCAGGCGCGGCGGCAGGGCCCCGATGAACCCGCGGCGCTCACTGTCGGGCACGATGTCGGTTGCGGGGCTCGTCACCGGGCGCCCGTTAGCGGGCGACGGTGGACGCGTCGACATAGACGAAAGCTCGGCGGCCGGACTCGAGCGCGACCTCAGTCCGGGCATATGCGTCGGTCTCGTAATCGTCGGTCGCTCGGAGCTCCTCCTCCGTAAGAAACAGCACCACTCCTTCGATCCGGTCTTCAGCATTTCTCGTCGGTTGCGCGATCGTGTGAATGGTCTTGCCGCTCACCGAAACGACATGAGGGTCGTCGACGACGATCTCCGTCAGGACGTGGCCGGTGAGGGCATCGGCTTCGGTTTCGACCAGGCGCCCATAGGTTGCGAGCTGGACCTCGGGTTGCCGGAGTGTTCCATAGGAGAAAAGCGCAACCTGCCCGGCCATCTGCATGAGGAGGCCCATAGCCGACGTCGCGCTCTGCCGTTAAGCCGCGCCGATGCCCGCCACGCCCGCCTGGCCGCCGAAGAGCTTGCCCCGCCTCTTTGTGCGTGAGCAGCTGGGTCTCGGCGCGGTCGTCGCTCTGGATCCGGCGCAGGCCAATTATCTCGGCAATGTGCTGCGCCTGAAGGAAGGCGCCGAGTTGCTCGCGTTCGATGGAGGCTCGGGCGAATGGCTGGGGCGGATCACCGAGGGGGGCAAGAAGAGGATGACACTCGTCATCCAGCGGCGGACGCGCGAGCCGGAAGCCATTCCCGACGTGTGGCTGGCCTTTGCTCCGGTGAAGCGCGCCCAGACGGACTGGCTGGTCGAAAAGGCGACCGAGCTCGGTGTCGCGCGGCTGATCCCGGTCATGACCCAGCGGACGGTGGCCGAGAGGGTCAAGATGGACCGGCTCGAAGCGATTTCGATCGAAGCCGCCGAGCAATGCGGGCGGACGCGCCTGCCGCAGATTTCGGAGCCGACCTCACTCAAAGCGCTGCTCGAGACGCGCGACGCGAGCCGTCAGTTGTATTTCGCGGACGAAGTCGGAGGCGAGTCGACGGCCAGTGCGTTCGAGCCTGGCCCGGCCATGATCCTCACAGGCCCCGAAGGCGGGTTTACCGACGAGGAACGGGCTTCGATCCGCGCGGCCGAGAATGCGGTGCCGATCTCGCTCGGCCCGCGAATCCTCCGCGC
>JBKPJK010000222.1:0-1452 GCA_046730635.1 Pseudomonadota bacterium
CACGTCAACACGCTCGGCGCGAAGGCCTATTGGTCCCAGTTCGATGACGCTCCCGACTATGTTGTGATGTTCATTCCTGGAGAGCATTTCCTGACCGCTGCGCTCGAGCAGGACCCGAGCCTGTGGGACTATGCATTCGACAAGAAGGTGCTGCTCGCGACCCCGACCAACCTCATCGCCATTGCTCGGACGGTCGCTGCGGTGTGGCGCCAGGAGAAGCTCGCCAAGGAAGCGCGGCAGATCGGAGAGCTCGGCAAGGAATTGTACGAGCGCCTTGCCAAGGCCGCGGACGATCTCCGTCGCGTCGGCAGCGGCCTTTCGACTGCCGTCAACAATTACAACAGCTTCGTCGCCAGCTTTGAGACCCGCTCGCTGGTTACCGCGCGCAAGTTCCGCGAGCTGAACATCGAGCCGGGGAGGCGCGACATCGACGTCCTGACGCCGGTCGAGGATCTTCCACGCTACGCCGACGAAGAACTCAAGCTCAGCGAGGATGGGCCGCCGCAGATCGCTGCCGAATAAGCTTGCGAAATAGGAGTTCGGCTGCTCGCGGGGTGCCAGCTCTTTGATCGGTTGGAAAGCGCGATGCGCTCAGGTGCTCGTCAGTGCGAAGATCGGTGAAGATCGGGGTCTAAAGGCCTCCGCACCCATTGAAGCGGTGCCCGTCGACCGTGACCTGCACCTTGTCCGGATAGGTGCGATCGCTCATCCCATCGCTGCACTGCCCATGCACGATGTTCACGTTGATCCGTTGCGTCTGATAAATCTCGCCCGCGAAGCCATGGATCGCCTGGGGCGTGGGCTGTAGAACCGGCTGCCCGCCCGCAAGAGTGAACGTCAGGTTGTGCTCGTCGATGAGCAGGTTCCAGAAGGGCTCCGTGCCGACCGCGTGATAAGGCGGTGGCGGCGGGGCGGGGATGGGCATGCATGCCGACATAACCGCTGCCAGCCCGAGGGTGAGAAGCCTTTTCACGCCCGAACAACCATGTGTCCCGGGCGCAGTTCCGTCACCGCCAGCTCGCCTTGATAGCGAACGCCATGACGGCGGCCGCAATCGCCGCGTTCAAGCTGTCGGCGCGGCCGGCCATCGGGATTTTGACGAGGAGGTCGCATTCCGCCTCGTAATTCGCCGGAAGCCCCTGCTGCTCATTGCCGATTAGCAGGAAGCAGGGCTGCTCATAGCGAGCGTCGAGATAGTCGTGCGTCGCCTTGAGACTCGTGCCCACCAGCTGCCCTTTGCCCGACCGCAGCCAGGACAGGAACTCGCCCCAGCGCGCGGTCGCCACATGCTGGGTGAAAATGGCGCCCATCGACGCGCGCACGGCCTCGACCGAGAAGGGGTCGGCGCTGTCGTCGATCAGGATCAGCCCGCCCGCGCCCACGGCGTCGCCCGTTCTTAGGATGGTCCCGATATTGCCCGGGTCGCGAAGCGCCTGGGCCACGATCCACAGC